>NZ_LXYF01000022.1:0-115055 GCF_002894065.1 Sphingobium sp. SA916 | reverse complement strand
ATCATGGGGACACGGAAAATGCTGGCCGCCATTGCAACATAAGGGGAGAGCCTCGCTCAACGCACTCGCATATCTTCGCCCACATGCCTTCAAGCGCCGTACGCCGTTTTTACACAGTCTGGACCAGAAATTGCCGTTTAGCAATCCACAGGCGAAACCCGATAGCCGACATTTCGATGCCTGTTATAATCGTCAGATACTTGGAGAATGTGCGTGAGCGGCGATCAGGAAATTGTTTTTGGAACGGGTGATCGAGCTATCATCGAACCTTGGGACGAAAAGTCTGCGTACCGCTTGGAAAATCTGATTTGCGTAGATGAAACCGGAGTAGAGCGCTGGCGTGCCTCATTGCCGGAAAACAGCGGGCCGGACTGTTTCGTCGCAATCTCAGTGGAAGAAGGCCAGCTAGTCGCAACTACATGGAGCGGTCAACGGATCGAGATTGACAGCATCAGCGGAAAGCATCGGCGAACCGTATTTGTGAAATGATTGTATAGGTCGCCAACCGACCACTTTTGGACACTCAACCGCCCTTTGGAAAAGTCCATTTGCGGACGTTGGGCAGGCAGCTATATCCGACTAAATGGCAAGACCTGAACGCGAAATCGGATGGGATGATGCGCTGATCGATCGCGCTCGCAGCCTATTCCTCGACACGGCTAGACGTTTCAACCTCCAATACGATTGGGATGAGACATCGCCGGTGGGAGCGGCCTGCATTTATCCTGTTCAGAGCGGCCTTGATTTTGATCTATGGCTTTCGTTGGACGCCGACGAGTTCGTCTGCTCCGGCGATCAATGGTATGCAAGCCTTTCACCAGCCGACGACGAAAATAGATGGGAATTGATCGTTCAGTTGGTCGAAGGACTGATAACGGGCGATGCGAGGCTGGTTCTTTACAAGGCAATTGGGTGGTCCAAGCCGTATTGGACTGAAGTGCAACTCCAGATTGATGGCCGATGGAAAAGCGTTTCCACTGGCGCAGGGTGCGCAATCCCTCCAGTGGTTCGACCGACCATTATCCGAAATGGACACCAACCTACGGTCGGCATGTTCCGCCCAGCATTAGGATCGTTACTCATGCTGATTGCAATTATCGGAATGGTTTACTGGATTTCGAAATAGCACGGTATTGTCAGCTAATCGAAAACGCTGCCCGATGGCTGACAGTCGGCTATCCACCCATCTTTATCATTCCCATACAAGACGGCACCTGCCAACCCTATTTCATCCGGTATCTACGTATTGGACGGCGGTCTTGAGAAAAGGCTCGATTGACGGCTAGGCAGGCTGGACGAAGCTGTCCATCACCCGCTTCCGACCCGCCGTTTCGAAATCGATCTCCAGCTTGTTGCCTTCGATCTCCGCCACCGTGCCGTAGCCGAATTTCTGGTGGAAGACGCGCAGGCCGACGCTCATGTCATCCCGCCCCTTGTTGCCGAGTGAGACCGCCGATGCGCGCGCCTCCACGATCCTTGCGGGTTCGCGGGTGAACTGTCCGCTCTGTTGGGCGCGCTGCCACCCGGGGCCGCGACCGGTGCCGCGCTGGACATTGGCGAAGGGATCGGCCCGCTCCGACCAGTTGGCGCGCCAGAGCGAGGCGCCGCCGGACATGCTGCTTTCCTCCTCCACATGTTCGGGAGGCAATTCCCCGACGAAGCGCGAAGGGATGGAGCTGGTCCACTGGCCATAGATGCGGCGGTTGGCGGCGTGCAGGATGACGCAGGACTTCCTCGCCCGCGTGATCGCGACATAGGCGAGGCGGCGTTCCTCCTCCAGGCTGTTGAGGCCGCCTTCGTCGAGCGCGCGCTGGGAAGGGAAGATGCCTTCTTCCCACCCCGCGAGGAAGACCGTGTCAAACTCCAGCCCCTTGGCGGCATGGATGGTCATGATCGTGACCTTGCGCTCGTCCTGTTGCGCCTCATTGTCCATGACGAGGCTTACATGCTCCAGGAATGCGCCCAGCGTCTCATATTCCTCCATGGCGCGGGTCAGTTCGTTGAGGTTCTCCAGCCTTCCCGCGCTTTCGGCGGTGCGTTCGGCCTGGAGCATGGCGGTGTAGCCGCTTTCGTCCAATATCTGTCGGGCCAGTTCGGCATGGGGAAGTTGCACCGCGCGGTCCCGCCAGCGGGCGAGATCGCCGATGAAGGCGCCAAGGCTGCGGCGGGCCTGCGGCGTCATCTCGTCCGTGTCGAGGATTCGCGCGGCGGCGAGGGCAAGCGGAACGCCCTCCGCCCGGGCAAGCCGATGCAGCTTTTCCACGGCCTTGTCGCCCAGGCCGCGCTTGGGGACGTTGACGATCCGTTCGAACGCTAGGTCATCGGCCGGCTGATTGACCAGGCGAAGATAGGCGAGCGCGTCCCGGATCTCGGCGCGTTCATAGAAGCGGAAGCCGCCCACGATGCGATAGGGCAGGCCGATCTGGATGAAGCGGTCTTCGAACTCGCGCGTCTGGTGCTGGGCCCGGACGAGGATGGCGACCCCCTCCAGCGATTGGCCGCTGCGTTCGATCGATTCGATCTCGTCGCCCACGCGCCGCGCTTCCTCCGGCCCGTCCCAGACGCCGATGATGCGGACCTTCTCGCCCACGTCGATGTCGGTCCAGAGCGTCTTGCCCAGGCGATTGCCATTTTCCGCGATCACTCCTGACGCAGCGCCCAATATATGGGGGGTCGAGCGATAATTCTGTTCCAGCCGGACGATCTTCGCGCCGGGAAAATCCTTTTCGAACCGCAGGATATTGGCGACTTCCGCCCCCCGCCATGAATAGATCGACTGGTCGTCGTCTCCCACGCAGCAGATGTTCTTGCGCTGCTGGGCGAGCAGGCGCAGCCACAGATACTGGCTGCTGTTGGTGTCCTGATATTCGTCCACCATGATATAGCGGAAGCGCTGCTGATAGCTTTCCAGCACGTCCCGATGGCGTTTCAGGATCGTCAGAACATGCAGCAGCAAGTCCCCGAAATCGCAGGCATTCACGTCCCGAAGACGCGCCTGATAGGCGGCGTAGAGCTTCTGCCCCTTTCCGTTTGCATAGCCCTCGCTCTCGCCGGCGCCGATTTCCTCCGGCGTCAGCCCCTTGTTCTTCCACTGGTCGATGAGGCCGGCGAGCTGGCGTGCGGGCCAGCGCTTCTCGTCGATTCCCTCCGCCTGGATGAGCTGCTTCATCAGGCGAAGCTGATCGTCCGTGTCGAGGATGGTGAAATTGGATTGCAGCCCCACCAGTTCGGCGTGGCGGCGCAGCATCTTCGCGGCGATGGCGTGGAAAGTGCCCAGCCAGGGCATGCCTTCGACGGCGGGGCCGATCATCCGGCCGACGCGCTCCCGCATTTCGCGCGCCGCCTTGTTGGTGAAGGTGACTGCGAGGATTTCCGAAGGATAGGCCCGACGGGTGGCGATCAGATGGGCGAGGCGAGCGGTGAGCGCCGCCGTCTTGCCCGTGCCGGCGCCTGCAAGCACCAGCACCGGCCCCTCGGTCGTGAGCACGGCCTCCCGCTGGGGTTCGTTCAGCCCCTGGAGATAGGCGGGATCGTCGGGGGAGGGAGCGGGCAGAGTCATGCGCTATCAACTAGGATGCCGGGCGGGAAGCGGCAAGGGCGGGCGGCCCTTGCACCGTTGCTCCTTCTATGAGAACAAAAGGCGAATCATGCAAGGAGTAAAGGCCATGTTCTCGGGGCGGTGCCAATGCGGGGCGATCCATTACGAAGCGCAGGGCGAGCCGGCCTATAGCGCGCTGTGCCATTGTTCGGATTGCCGGAAAAGCGCGGGCGCGCCGATGGTGGGCTGGGCCCTGTTCCCTGAAGAACAGGTGACGGTGACGGGTCGGCCGGCGGCATACCGATCCTCCGACAATGTGACGCGGGAATTTTGCGGAACCTGCGGTACGGGCCTTTTCTACCGCAATGCCGCCGTGTTCCCCGGCATGATCGACATCCAGACCGGAACGCTGGACGACCAGTCGAACCTGCCGCCAGCCATCCACGTCCAATTTGCCGAGGCCGCGCCATGGATGGAGGGCGCGCATCAACTGCCCAAGTTCCAGCGCTACCCCGAGGTCTGAGGCCGACGGGCGGGATCGTCTGGCGGCGCATCCGCAACGGCTCGTCGCCCGGGCCGGAACGCAGGCATCGCGCATCCGGTTCTTTGTTCAGCCCAAACGGCAGAACGGGGCGAGAACAAAGGAAAGGATGATCCCGATGAAATCGATCCTGTTGGCAGGTGCGGCCATATTGGCCTTCGGCACCGGCGTTACCGGCATTGCGATCGCGCAGGACATGCCGGCTTCGGCGCAGCCGCCCGTCGCCGATACGCCGCCTCCGCCCGAGCAGGGCGCGACGCCTGCGACGCCGGCGACCCCCGCCGAGCCGGGAGCAACGCCAGCCAGCCCGGCCATTCCGGCGACGCCCGCGACACGGCCCCCAGCCGCCGATCCCAATGCTGGGCAGCCGACCGGAGCCGTGCCGCCGGACACGGGCATGCAACCGGCTCCTGCCGGCGTTCCGCGTGATCCGTCCGCTCCCGTCGGAACCTCAGCCAATCCTGCGACCGTGGGTGGCAATATGACGCCGCCTCCGACCGAGCAGAAGGATTATCCGCTGTGCAGCAGGACCGTGCAGGATAGCTGCATCAACCGGAGCGAGGCGCCCAAATCCATGCGCAAGCGGCGTTGATGCTTGCAAGACCGGGCATGGCGGCGATCATGGCCGCCAGCCCGGTCCAGCTACGCCGCCGGTCAGGCTGTGCCGGTCGAGCACCGTCGGGAAGATAGCCGTGCTGCTCCCGATATGCCGGGTCGCAGGCTGGGTGCAATGCGCAGCCGCGACGATGGCCCATGGTCATGTCCGTCGCGCCATCACTTCACCCAATCCGCCTGGACTATTCGGCGCGCTCCGTTGCGCGCAGCAGCGTCAGTCGGGCCTTGCCCACGTCACGGGTCGTCTCCACGGTAAAGCCCTTTACCGCCACATCCTCGCGCCGGTCGGTTTCGATGCTGATCCAGCTTGCGGGCCCGGTCCAGCCCAGGCGGCTCAGCTTGTCCAGCGCCACCATGCCAGCGCCGCTCTGATAAGGCGGATCCATGAAGATGAGGTCGAGCGGCTCGCTTGCCGGGCCCAGCGACAGGACGCTGCTCTGGCGGATGTCGGGGCGGATGCCCAGCTTATCGCCATTGGCCCGGATCGCGTCCAGCGCCGCGCGGTCCTGTTCCACGAAGATGCAGCTTGCTGCGCCGCGCGAGAGCGCTTCGAACCCCAGAGCCCCCGAGCCCGCGAAGAAATCGCCAACGCTCAGCCCCTCGAAGGAGCCGATCCGGCTCAGCAGCATGGAAAACAGGGTTTCCCGGGTGCGGTCCGCCGTAGGGCGTGTTGCGTCGCCCTTGGGGGCGGTAAGGGGGCGACCCCGCCATTGGCCTGAAATTATTCTCATGGGCTGGCTCGTTCCAGAAAAGAAGGGCCCCTCGACAGGCTCAGGGCGAACGGAGGGGGTCAGGGTTTCCCAAGGCTCTTGCGGAAGACGACCAGATCGTGCTGCCGCACTTCCTCGACCGCGCCGGATGCCAGCTCGCCCAGATGGAAGGGGCCGTAGCTGGTGCGGATCAACCGGTTCACCTGAAGCCCCAGATGTTCGAGCACGCGGCGGACTTCGCGGTTCTTGCCTTCGGTCAGCGTCATTTCGATCCACTGGTTGCGGCCGGTGCGGCGTTCCAGATTGGCCTCGATCCGGCCATAGCGTATGCCGTCTATCTCCAGCCCGTCGAACAGGTCCTCCAGCTGGTTCTGACTGACTTCACCGAAGGCGCGGGCGCGGTAGGTGCGCGGGACGCCGGTGGAGGGCAGCTCCATCTGCCGCTTGAACTCCCCATCGGTGGTGAGCAGCAGCAGGCCTTCGGTCGTCATGTCGAGCCGTCCGATCGGCATGACGCGCGGCAGGTCGGCGGGCAGCTTGTCATAAATGGTCGGACGGCCGCGGGGGTCGCGTTCGGTCGTCAGGAAACCCGCCGGTTTGTGGAAGAGGAACAGGCGCGCAGGTGCCGGTGCGGCGACCGGATTCCCGTCGACCGCGACGCCGTGCAGCGAAGTGAGGAGGGTGGCGGGGGTCGAAACCGCTTCGCCGTCGAGCGTGATCCGCCCCTCCTCGATCATCCGCTCGATCTCCCGCCGGGAGGCGACGCCTGCGCGGGCGAGCAATTTGGCGATGCGCTGCGGTTCGTTCTTGCCGCTGGCGGCGGCGGCAGCGCGGGCAGGATGGGGATTGGCGGGCTTTGCGGGCGCCGTCCTGGCCTTCTTGACGGGCGGGCGGGCCGGGCGTGATGCCGGCGCCGGTTTGGCGCCCGTCGGACGCCTGGGACCACCGGAGCCCGGCCGACGGGGCGGCCCAGATTTTTTCGGCGGTTCCACGGAAGAGTTCCTTTTCAAAACAGGGTGGCCTTCCCATATCCGGAAGGCCGGGAAATTGACGAATGGTGCTGTCCTTGCGCCCATGCGCCGGGACGACGGGAAACCCCTTCGGGGCCTTACACGTTGGTCGGGTGAATGGCGCAAATGGGGCGGATCGGCAAATGTTTTTCGGGCTGGTAAAAGGGGAAGCCGAAGCGCGGGGGCGGCGCAAGGCCATACGCAGCGTGCTGGTGGTCGAGGACGAACCGCTGGTCGCCTTCGACAATGAGCATGTGCTGGAAATGGCCGGCTATCGCGTGGCCGCGACCGTCGACGAATATGCCCATGCAGTCACCATCATGCAGGAGGAAAGCGTCGATCTGGTGATCGCGGATGTGACCCTGCATGGGGAGAAGACCGGCATCGATCTTGCGCGCTTTGCGGCGGGCAAGGGCGTGGCGGTGTTGTTCGTGACGGGGGCCTGCCCTGTCGACGCGCGGGAAATGGCCCTGGGATGCCTGGCCAAGCCCTATGCGCCGCGCGATCTGCTGGCGGCGGTCGATGTCGTGGATGCCCTGCTTCGGGGAAAGGCATTGCCCCGTTTTCCCGTCGGTCTTCACCTGTTCGAGGATGCCGCCTGATCCGGGCCCGGTTATAAGATTGCCGGACGGCTTGCCTCCACCGCATTTGCCCATATGGTGGCCCGGATAATCATTCCCGGGGGCGCACCAATTTATGACCGACATCGCGAAGGGCTCGGCCAACTGGCTGGATGCGGTGAAGCCCTATGTGCAGAAGGCGCCTTTGGGGGCATTTTTTCTCGGCATATCGTCGGGCTTTCCCTATGCGATGATCGGTGCGACGCTGACCACCCGGCTGGCGCAGGACGGCATCGACAAGAAGGCCGTGACGGCCTTCACCCTTGCCTTCCTGGTCTATAATCTCAAATGGCTGTGGGCCTGGGTCGTCGACGGCGTTCGGTTGCCGGTCATCGGCCGGTTGGGGCAGCGGGTGAGCTGGCTGCTGGTCGCGGGGGTGTTCGTGATGGCGGCGGTCGCCAATCTGGCGCTGGTCGATCCCACCACCGGCCTTTTGCAGACGGCCTATGCGGCGATCCTGGTCGGCGTCGCGGGCGCCACTTTCGACATCGTGATCGACGCCTACCGGATCGAGACATTGCGGCCGGAGCAATTGGGCGTCGGGTCGGGCATGTCGCAATATGGCTGGCGCATCGGATCGGTCGCGGCCGGTGCGCTGGCGCTGGTGCTGGCGGCCCGGATCGGCTGGCATGGCGCCTATCTGGCCTGCGCCATATTCGCGCTTCCCGCGATGCTGACCGGGCTGGTGCTGGGCGAGCCGGAGCGGCACCGCGAACCCACCGCGCGGCGGGGTCTGGGCGAAGTCTGGGAGTCGATCGCGGGGCCGCTGGTGGAATTCTTCCGCCGGCGCGGCGCCTGGCTGGTGCTGCTGTTCATCCTGCTGCACAAGATCGGGGATACGCTGGCCAACCTCACCTTCCGCCTGCTGTTCGACGACATGGGTTACACCAATGACGAAATCGCCATCTACGACGTCGGGATCGGCTTCTGGGCCTATCTGATCGGAATTTTCGTCGGCGGCGTGCTGTATGCGCGCATGGGAATGAAGCGGTCGGTGCTGGTCAGCCTCTTGCTGATGGGCGTCTCCAACTTCAGCTTCGCGCTGCTGGCGGCGCTGGGCAAGAGCAACTGGGGCATGGCCGGCGCGATCGGCTTCGAAAATTTCGCGAGCGGCATCGGCGGGGTGACGGTGGTCGCCTATTTCTCCGCGCTCTGCGACCTGCGCTTCACCGCCGCGCAATATGCGCTGATTTCTGCGGCGGCGAGCATCGTCGGACGGTTCCTGACGGGGACGACGGCGGGCGCGATGATCGAACGGTTCGGCTATGTCGATTTCTACCTGCTGACCACGGCGCTGGCGGTGCCGGGCATCGTCCTGTTCTGGCTGATGATGCGCGCAGGATTGATCGACGCCAGTGTCGGGAGCGCGGCAGCGCCTCAGCCCGCGGCGTAAAGGTCAAGCGGCCGACCGAGGTCGCGATGCGCCTGGGCGACCGCTTGCAGGCAGGTGAGCGCGCCCAAGGCATGGTCATTGCCCAGCAGCGCGGCGACATCGTCATAAGCCGAGCGGGGGCTGCGCAGCGCACTGCCGATCGCCTGAATCATCAGCGCCTCGTCGCTCGTCATGCGCGAACAACAGCAGGGTGCGATCAATATCCTGCGGCTGGATGTCCGCGCCAGTTCCAGCATCATCGCCCGCATCAGCACGAGCGGGCGGCGATAGCTGCGGCCGAAGGCGCCCAGCATCGCATTGGCGGCATGGGCATCGTTGACCCCCGCCATCGCCATGCGGCGCATCACATAGAGGAACAGCCGGTTGCCGTAGCCGCCGGGAAGCGGACGGGGCTGATCGAGGGAGGGGGACTCTCCATGGGCCATGCGTTCGTACCTTCTGCCTTGTCGTCGGAAGGCAAGAGTACGCTATTGCGAGTCAATCGCAAGTAAATTCAGTCGGGATATTGACCGTTCAGTCGCAAAATTTCTCCGGCCAAATAGAGCGAGCCGGAAATCAGCAGCTTGGGTTCACGGCCCGGCTGAGCGGCGACGGCGGCAATGGCGTCTTCGGGGCCCGCATGCGCGGTGCAGGCAATGCCCCACCGATCGGCAACGGCGGCGAAGCGTTCCGGCGGATGATGATCGTGACCTGGCACCGGCAGGGCGTGGATATGCGCGATCCGGCCGGCAAAGGGATGGAGATAGGCGTCCAGTTCCTTGTTCGACAGCATGCCGATCATCAGTTCGAGCTTATGCCCCTCAAGCCGCTCGCTGCTGAAAAAGGCGCTGATCGCCTCGCCCGCGCCGGCATTGTGGCCGCCGTCCAGCCAGGCCTCGGTCCCTTCGGGAAGAGGCGCGAGCAAGGGACCATGGTCCAGCCTTTGCAGGCGGGCCGGCCAATGCGCCCAGAGCGGAGCGGCCTTCAACGCGGCTTCGCTGACGGGCACGACATTCTGGTGTCGCAGCATGGCGAAGGCGAGGGCGGCATTATGGATCTGATGTGCGCCGGGCAGGCGCGGCAAGGGCGTGTCGAGCCGCCCCTGATCGTCGCGATAATGGAGGCGGTCCCGGTAGGCCGCCGCGTCCCAGCTCTCGCCCATGGCGAACCAGTGGGTCCGGTTGCGGGCGGCGGCCTCCAGCATCACGGGGAAAAGCGCGTCGGCATAGCGCTGCGTCACCAGCGGCGCCCCGGGCTTGGCGATGCCGGCCTTTTCGGCGGCGATTTCCCTGATCGTGGTGCCGAGGAAGCTTTGATGGTCGAGGCCAAGCTGCGCGATACCGCAGATCGCGGGTTTTTCGATGATGTTGGTGGCGTCAAGGCGGCCGCCAAGGCCCACTTCCACGATGCAGGCGTCGGCTGGATGTTCGGAAAAGGCAAGGAAAGCGGCGGCTGTGGTGACTTCGAAGAAGCTGGCGCCGATTCCTTCCGCAACGTCGAGCACGCGCGAGAGGTAATGAGCCAGCGCCTCGTCGGAGATCAGCTTGCCGCTGATGCGGATGCGCTCGTTGAAGCGGACCAGATGGGGAGAGGTGAAGACATGGACCGTCTTCCCGTCCGCCTCCAGCGCGGCGCGCAGGAAGGCGCAGGTCGAGCCCTTGCCATTGGTGCCCGCAACGTGGAAGACGGGCGGCAGGGCGCGATGGGGGTTGCCGATGCGGTCAAGCAGGCGGGCGATGCGGTCCAAACCCAATATGTCGGCGCCCGGCGACAGCGTTGCGAGGCGGTCGAGCTGGGCCTGGACGGCGGGATCGTCGGAGACGGCGTGGTCGGCCATCGGCGCTGGTCTCCCCGATGACCTCAGGCCGCGGCGCGAGGGGCGAGGTAGCCGATCACCCGGGCCAGCGTGTCGCGCAGTTCGCTGCGATGGACGACCATGTCCAGCATGCCGTGCTCCAGCAGATATTCCGCGCGTTGGAAGCCGTCGGGCAGCTTTTCGCGGATCGTGCTTTCGATGACGCGCTGGCCCGCAAATCCGATGAGCGCATTGGGCTCCGCGATCTGGATGTCGCCCAGCATGGCGTAGCTGGCCGTGACGCCGCCGGTCGTCGGATCGGTCAGCACCACGATATAGGGCAGGCCCGCCGCGTGAAGCTTCTGGATGGCCACGGTGGAGCGCGGCATCTGCATAAGGGAAAGTATGCCCTCCTGCATGCGCGCGCCGCCCGCTGCGGTGAAGATCACATAGGGGCATTTGTGGGCAATGGCTTCGTTGACGCCCTGGATGAAGGCGGCGCCGACGCCCATGCCCATGGAACCGCCCATATAGGCGAAATTCTGCACGCCCATGACAAGCGGCACGTCATCGATGGCGCCCCGCGCGTTGATCAGCGCGTCCTGGTCGCCCGTTGCGGCGCGTGCGGCCCTGATGCGGTCCGGATAGCGCTTGGAATCACGGAACTTGAGCGGGTCTTCCTGCACCTGCGGGGTCGGCAGCAGGATGAAACCGGCATCGAGTATCTGTTCGAACCGCTCCGCAGGTCCGATGCGGCCATGATGGTCGCAGCGCGGGCAGACGGAAAGATTGTCCTCCCACTCCTTGATGAAGATCATCTCGGCGCAGGAGGGGCATTTGTGCCACAGCGTTTCGGCGGTGGTTTCCTTCTTCGCCATGAAGGGCAGGGCGTTGCGGACGCGGTTGATCCAGCTCATGCGGCGGTCTCCCGGAAATGAGGGCTGTTGGCGTTCAGCGCGCCGCGAAGGGCAGCGACGAACTCCTTGACGAAGGGGGCGGCGGCGTCGCCGTGCGAGCCGATGATGTCGACGATGGCGGACCCCACCACCACGCCGTCGGCCACGCGGCCAATGGCGGCAGCCTGTTCGGCGGAACGCACGCCGAATCCCACCGCGATGGGAAGGTCGGTGGCGGTCTTCAGCCGGGCCACCGCCTGTTCGACGGCAGCCTGGGCGGCCTGCTGCTTGCCGGTGATGCCTGCGACGGCGACATGATAGAGGAAGCCGCTGGCGCCGTTCAGCACGGCTGGCAGGCGGGCCGCGTCGGTCGTCGGCGTGGCGAGGCGGATCAGGTGGATGCCGGCCGCGCGCAGGGCGGGACCGATTTCGGCGTCTTCCTCCGGCGGCACGTCGACGCAGACCACGCCGTCGACGCCTGCGGCGCTGCAGTGGTCGGCGAACCATTGGGGGCCGCGCACGAGCATCGGATTGGCATAGCCCATCAGGACCAGCGGGGTTTCAGGGTGCCTGGTGCGGAAGGCGCTGGCGAGGGCGAAAATATCCTTCGTCTTCGTTCCGGAGCCGAGGCTGCGCAGGTTCGCCAGTTCGATGGCGGGGCCGTCGGCCATCGGATCGGTGAAGGGCATGCCGAGTTCGATGATGTCGGCGCCGCCCTCTACCAGTGCATCGAGGATCGCGGGGGTGTCGGCCACGCTGGGGTCGCCCGCCGTCACGAAGGTGACGAGCGCGGCGCGGCCCTGCGATTTGCAGGCGGCAAAGCGGGCGGAGAGGCGGTCAACGGTCATATCGAATTCCCAAACCCGACACGCAACGCGCTCCCGCGAAGGTGGCAGCCCGGTCCACGGGTCGCGTGAACAGGTGACGGTTGAACGGGGTTGCTGCCTTCGCAGGAGCAAGACATATGGCGGGCGAGGTCATATCTCCACCCCCAGGGCGCTCGCCACGGTGAAGATGTCCTTGTCGCCGCGGCCGGACAGGTTGACGACGATGATCCGGTCGGCGTCGAGCGTAGGCGCGACCTTTTCCGCGCTGGCGATCGCATGGGCGGATTCGAGCGCGGGGATGATGCCTTCCAGCGCGGAGAGCTTCTGGAAGCTGGCGAGCGCTTCGTCGTCTGTGATGGGCATATATTCGACACGGCCGATTTCATGCAGCCAGCTATGTTCAGGCCCGATGCCGGGATAGTCGAGACCGGCGGAGATGCTGTGCGCTTCGGTGATCTGCCCGTCTTCGTCCTGGAGCAGATAGGTGCGGTTGCCGTGCAATATGCCCGACTTGCCGCCGGCCAGGCTCGCCGCATGCTTGCCGGCCAGGCCTTCGCCCGCCGCTTCGACGCCGATCATCCTGACCTCCGCATCGTCGAGGAAGGGATGGAACAGGCCGATGGCGTTGGAACCGCCGCCGACCGGCGCGATCAGCATGTCGGGCAGGCGGCCTTCCAGTTCCAGTATCTGTTCGCGCGCTTCCCGGCCTATGACGGACTGGAAGTCGCGCACCAGCTCCGGATAGGGGTGCGGCCCGGCCGCCGTGCCGATGATGTAGAAAGTGTCGTGCACGTTCGACACCCAATGGCGCAGCGCATCGTTCATCGCGTCCTTCAGCGTCTGCGATCCCGAAACCACGGGGATCACCTCCGCGCCCAGCAGCTTCATGCGGAAGACGTTGGGCTTCTGCCGCTCCACATCCTTCGCGCCCATGAAGATCTTGCATTCCATGCCGAACAGGGCGGCGACGGTCGCCGTGGCGACACCGTGCTGGCCCGCGCCGGTTTCGGCAATGACCTTCTTCTTGCCCATGCGCCGGGCGAGCAGCGCCTGGCCGATGCAATTGTTGATCTTGTGCGCGCCGGTGTGGTTCAGTTCCTCGCGCTTCAGATAGATTTTCGCGCCCTTGCCCGGTGCGGCTTCGGCGCGCAGCGCTTCGGTCAGGCGCCCGGCATAGTAAAGCGGGTTCGGGCGGCCGACATAGCTGCGCAGCAATTCGGTGAATTCGGCGTCGAAGGCCGGGTCCTGCCTGGCGTCCCTGTAGACCTTCTCCAGCTCCAGAATGAGCGGCATGAGGGTTTCGGCCACATAACGGCCGCCAAAGGAACCGAAATGGCCGGAGGCGTCGGGCTGTGAACGCAGGCTGTTGGGCAGGGTAATGCTGTCGGTCATCGCTTCTATCTCTTCAGTCATGGGGTTGGATCACCTGGGCAAGTGATCAACGCCATCGAAGGCCGATGCGTTCTAAAAGGATGCTCTGCGTCAACATGCCGACGCCGCATTGCAGAAGGCCATGATCTTGTCCACACTCTTGATGCCGGGCGCGCTTTCGACGCCGGACGAAACATCGACCAGCGGCGCGCCTGTGATGCGGACGGCTTCGGCCACATTGTCGATGCCTAGGCCTCCGGAAAGACCCCAGGGCAACGACAGGGAAGCGCCGCGCAGCAGCGTCCAGTCGAAGCGCAGGCCCATTCCGCCGGGGAGAGCCGCGCCTTCGGGCGTCTTGGCGTCGAACAGGATGAAATCGGCAGCGCCCGCATAGGCGCTCGCGGCGTCGATGTCGGCGCGAGTCTTCACCGGAATGGCTTTCCAGACGGGAATGCCGAAGCGCTGACGAATGGCCGCCACGCGTTCGGGATTTTCCTTCCCATGTAGCTGAAGGGCGGTGAGGGCGCCCGTGGCGCTGAGATCGGCCAGTGTCTCGTCGGTTGGATCGACCAGCACGGCGACGCGCCCGACATGGGATGGGACGGGCGCTGCCAGGGCGCGCAACCGGTCCGCTTCTACATGACGGGGGCTTTTGGGGAAATGGACGAATCCCAGATGCGTGGCGCCCGCGCGCATGGCGGCGCCGACCGTGTCAGGCGTCGAAAGGCCGCAGATCTTGATGGCGAGTCGGGACATGGGGGCGCTTTAGCGGGTGCGGCAGGGCGTGAGAACCGCTTTCATCCCGCCACCTGTTCGCTCCGGGAAGCCACAAGGGCGGGGGAAGCAGCCGTCAGGTCCATATCGTGCAACGCCAGCCATTGGTCCGCATGGTCGATGCATGCCTTGCCCAGATAGGCGTCGATGGCGTCGAGCAGTTCCGCTTCCTCCATGGCCTTGGGGTCGAGCGGCGGGTGCCAGTCGAGATGGAAGTGCGCGCCCTTCGTCCGGGCGAGGGTGAAGGGCAGGAAGCGGGCATTGCTGCGCCGGGCGAGGCGCAGGGCGATGGAAAGATTGCCCGACGGTTCGAGGTCGCGGCCGAAACGGGGAAACCAGACCTGCCGGTCGCGTCGTTCGTCCACGAGGATATAGAGCATCGGGCGCTCCTTTTCCGAAAGGTGCCGCAGGATGGCGCGGGCCGCGCCGCTGCTGCCCGTGATCGCTTCCCCCATATAGCTTTCCCGCGCCCGCTTCAGCATCGCGGCCTGCGCCGCATTGTCCGGCGGATCGTAGACGCCCAGGCCGGGGCGGTCGGTCGACGCCTTCAGATGGGCGGCGAGCAGGTCCCAATTGCCGATATGGGTCGTCAGGAAAATCATCGGCCGTGGCGAAGCCAGCGCTTCCCGATAGGCTGCCTCGTCCGCGATGGTCACGTGCCGGTCGTTCACCAGCCGGTCGACATTGGCGAGTTCGGCCATGGTGCGGCCCAGATTGAACCAGCGGCGGGTGAGCATCCTCTCCTGGGTTGCCTGGTCCAGTTCGGGGCGCAGGACGGCAAGGTTCCTGCGGGCTCGTTCATCCCGCAATTTCATGGACCTGCGCGCGACATTGGCCGACAGCCAGCCTCCCAGCCAGGAGGCGAGGGATGCCGGAAGGATACGGAGGAGGGTGAAGAGAAAGGGGTTGGAGAGCATCGCGCCTGCCGTCATACAGCAGCGGTCGGGGCGGTAAAGGGCTTGGATTTGCGATGAGTTGGGCCTTGGGGCTTTGGGTGATCATGCAGGGGCTGAGCGTGATCGGCGTGCTCAACTATTGGCGGCATCTGCCGACGGACCGGCAGGAGGAGGGGCCGGAGGGCGTCGTCGTGCTGCTGTCGGTGCGGGACGATTGGGATGGGAGCCCCGGTCTCATCGCGCGGCTGAAGGCGCAGACGGCCCGGTTCCGGCTGGTGGTCGCCACCTCCGGCGCATGCGCGGCGGCGGAGGCGATGGCTGTGCGCGAGGGGGATTGGGTGCAGCTCGTTCGTGCCGGCATCGCCGGGGACGAGGGGCAGAAGGTTCACAAGCTGCGCGCGGCCCTGCGCTCCCTGCGGGAGGCCGATCGCTATCTGGTTTTCGTGGATGCGGACATCATGCCGCCGCCGCGGCTGGTGGGCCGGCTGCTCTTTCCCCTGGTGCGGGGAAAGGCCGAAATCGTGACGGGATACCGGCTGTTGTTGCCCGAAGCGGGCGTGGCGGCTGCGCTGGTGGGCGCGGTTGAAATGCAACTGGCGACTCTGCCCAGAGCCGCGAGCGCGACCATGCCCTGGGGCGGGGCCATGGCGCTGACGCGGGAGACGGCGGAGCGGCTGGAACTGGATGCCGCGCTGGCGGGGCGGCTGTCCGACGACATGGCGATCGGGCTGGCCGGATGGCGGGCGAAGCTGCGGTTGCGGCCGGTGCGCGATCTGCTGGTCGCCAGTCCGCTGGCGCGGCAAGGGGCGCTGGCTTTCGCCGTGCGGCAGTATCGCCATGTCCTGACCAACAGTCCGGGCATGTGGGGGATCGCCTGCGCCGTAGCGGGCGTGCAGGCGCTGGGCTGGGTCTGGGCGGTGGGATGGGGCGGCTGGAGCGCCGTGGCGGTGGGTTATGCAGCGGCTCTCGGCCGGGCGCTGGCGCGGCGGCGGATCGTCGCGGGCGTGCTGGAACCCGGCGAGGCGCGGACGGCGCGGCGGTCGCTCCGGTGGGACGTGCTGGCGCCATTTGCCGTGTGCTGGGCGCATTGGGGAATTCAGTTGGCGGCGGCCTGCTCCAACCGGATCAGATGGGGTGGCTATGATTATTGGATGAGGAACGGAAAGGTCGCGCGGATGGAGAAGGTGGGATGAGGAGCATGCCGGTCCGCCTTCTGCTGCTCAGCGCCGCTGCGCTGGCGATCCCCGGCCTGAAAGCGCAAACGGCGCCTCAGGAAATAGCCCGGCCTGTCAAACCGGCCGTGGCGCTGGCCGGGTGGGTGACCGATGCAGCCGGTATTTTCAGTGACGGGCAGAAGGAAGCGCTGTCCCGGAAGCTGGAAAAACTGGAGCGATCGACCAGGCACCAGATGGTTGTCGCCACCGTGGCGTCCCTTGACGGGGCGGAGATCGGATCGTTCACCACCGATCTGGCGAACCAGTGGGGCATCGGGCGCAAGGCCCATGACGATGGCGTGGTCCTGCTGGTCGCCCCGAACGAGCAGTTGGTCCGCATAGCCGTGGGCTTTGGGCTGGAAAGCGTGTTGACGGACGCCTATTGCCAGGGCGTCATCGACAAAAAGATGATCCCCCATTTCCGAAAGGGCGATCTTTACGGCGGCGTGAACGCCGGTGTCGACGCACTGATCAAGCGGCTGGATTGAGCCGTCCATTCATCCAGGGACAGCCGCTCTGTTCCCGTATTTCTCCGCTCTTTCCGGGCCAGTGGCTATTCCGTCGCTTGCGAATTGTCCTAGGCTGTGTGGGGATTCAGCTCATGGCGGGCTGCAAATGGCGGCTTTCTGCGTTTCCAGTGCTCACGTACCTTGAGTACGCTCCGCGCCGGTTCTCGAAATCCACCATTTTCGCTCCACCCTGAACTCAATCCCCACATATCCTAGGCGATCGCCCTTAATGGCTTTCGACGCCGGAAACGCCTATCCAGCAAAGAAAAATCGGGCGCACGATGAGCGAGCGAAAGGCGTCATCGATGCAATGCGCGACACAACGTTGGGAGTGGCTGGACTGTGCCAAGGGAATTGGCATCGTCACTGTCGTGGTGGGCCATGCGGTCACGGGGCGGCTGCATGACTGGATCTACCTGTTCCACATGCCGCTGTTCTTCATCCTGTCGGGCATAGCCTATCATTCCGAACCGTCCGCGCAGTTGATCTACAAGCGCGTCTTTTCCCTGTTGCTGCCTTATGGCTGCTTCCTCACATTGCTGACGGGCATGCAGGACGCCGGCATGATGCTGGATGGAAAAAGCTGGTCCGCGATCTTCCATTCCGACCTGCTGCTGGCCCGGCGCATGCTGTTCGGCGGGCGGCAGCTTACCGGCTGGTTCGGAACGGCCTGGTTCATCACCGTCCTTTTCGGGGCGCAGGTCGCCTTCAACGCCATGGCCCGGCGCATGGGGGAG
Source organism: Sphingobium sp. SA916 (assembly GCF_002894065.1). NCBI lineage: Bacteria > Pseudomonadati > Pseudomonadota > Alphaproteobacteria > Sphingomonadales > Sphingobiaceae > Sphingobium > Sphingobium sp. SA916. The sequence goes on along the minus strand of NZ_LXYF01000022.1, from coordinate 97,630 downwards.
GGGTGCGGGGTGCGGTTGATCCCGCTGCTCCTGCTGATGCTGGTCATCGCCTATCCGCTGGGCGGCTATTCGCTGGCGTGGAATATGGCGGTGCTGCCCATGGCGATATTCTTCCTCGGCATCGGCAGCCTTTGGGCATCGACCTTCCTGCTGGGAGGCGAGCCGGTGCTCGAAGGCCCGGTGCACCTGCTGATCGCCATCGTGACGCTGTTGCTGACGCCCTTCATCCTGCCGATGGACATGAAGTTCGGCCATTATGGCTCGGCCCTGACCAGCGTCGCAGGGGCGATCGGATGGTCGCACATGATCGTGTGGCTGAGCCGGTGGCTGGCATCGGGGCCGCTGACGCCGCTTGGCATCGGCCGCAAATTCGCCCTGCTGGGACGGGCGTCCCTCGTGATCCTCTTCATGCACAGGATGGTGCTGATCGAGACGCAGCCATGGTGGCCCGCCTCCGTGCGCATCGTGGCGGCGCTGGCGGTCCCGGTCCTGTTCTATCTGCTGATCGAAAGAAGCTCGCCAATCGTTCGGCTGGGCCTGCTGGGACTGCGCCGGCCGGTCCCGCCACCGGCATGGGTGCGCAGGATCGACGGACTATTGCATCATCCCGCCATGGCTGTCAGGGCGCAGGGGGTCATGACGGCGCCGCCGCCTGCCGCGCGGGCGCGCCGCGCCAGAGGCCGGTGATCAGAAACCCGCCGGAAAGAGATGCCTGCCCTGCTCGTCCAGGCGCAGGACCACCTTGCCTGCAACGGCGCTGAGCGGCAGGTCGCCATAGAGGTGCGGGAAGAGGGCGCCGCCGCGCGACTCTTCCCATTTCAGCGCGTCCCCGAAAGGCGCCAGGTCGACCATCAGCATCACCAGATGGTCCTGCCCCGCAAAATGCCTGGCGGCGGTTTCGGCAGCCTGTTCGCGGGTCGACATGTGGATATAGCCATCCGCAAGATCGACCGGCGCGCCCTTGAACACGCCGTCCGCCTTCAACTGGTCATACTGATCCCCGGTCAGGATCTTGTAGGCGAAGAGGTCTGTCACTCTTCGGCCAGGTCCGGATCGGCTTCGGGGCTGACGTCCGGGCTGACTTCCAGGCCGGCGGGGGTGCTCACCTCCGTCTCCTCGTCGCTTTCCTCGATCTTCGCCGCGCTGACGACATGCTCGTCGTCGGACACGTTGAAGAGGCGCACGCCCGCCGAGCTGCGGCCGATGACGCGGAGGGATTCAAGGCCCATGCGGATCAGCTTGGCCTGGTCGGTGACGAGCATCAGATGGTCGCCGTGCCGCGCCGGGAAGCTGGCGACAACAGGACCGTTGCGGCCGATATTGTCGATATTGGTGATGCCCTGCCCACCGCGTCCGGTGCGGCGATAGTCATAGGCCGAGGACAGCTTGCCATAGCCGTTCGCGCAGACGGTGAGGATGAACTGTTCCTTGGCCGCCAGTTCGGCAAAGCGTTCCGCGCTCATCTGCGGCGAGCCTTCCTTCTCCGCCTTCCAGGGGGCGAAGCGGAGATAGTCGTCGCGTTCTTCCTGATCCTTGATGCCGGCGCGATGAAGGATGGAGAGCGAGATGACCTCATCGTCCTTCTTCAGCGTCATGCCGCGCACGCCGGTGGAGGTGCGGCTCTGGAATTCGCGCACGTCCGTCGCCTGGAAACGGATCGCCTTGCCCTGGCGAGTGGCGAGCAGCACGTCATCCTCTTCGGTGAGCAGCGCCACGCCGATCAGGCGGTCGCTGCTTTCATCGTCGAAGCGCATCGCGATCTTGCCATTCGACGGGATGTTGGCGAAGGCGTCCATGCTGTTGCGGCGCACCGTACCGTTCGCGGTGGCGAACATGACGTGCAGATCCTTCCAGCTCTCCTCATCCTCGGGCAGCGGCAGCACGGTCTGGATCGTCTCGCCGGGGCCGAGCGGCAGCAGGTTCACCATCGGCCGCCCGCGCGTCGCCGGTCCGCCTTCGGGCAGGCGCCAGACCTTGAGGCGATAGACCTTGCCCGCCGTCGAGAAGAACAGGACCGGCGTATGGGTGGAGGTCACGAACAATTCGGTGATCGCGTCCTCATCCTTCGTCGCCATGCCGGAACGGCCCTTGCCGCCGCGCGCCTGGGCGCGGAAGCTCTCCAGCGGGGTGCGCTTGATATAGCCCTGTACGGTGACGGTGACGACCATCTCCTCCCGCTCGATCAGGTCTTCGTCGTCTATGCCGTCGGCGGCGGCGGTGATCTCCGACAGGCGCGGGGTGGCGAAGTCGCGCTCGATCGCCTCGAACTCCTCGCGCATCACGGCGTAAAGCTTCACGCGGTCGCCGAGGATGGCGAGATATTCGGCAATGGCGGCGGCGAGTTCCGCCAGTTCATTGCCGATCTCATCCCGCCCGAGCGCGGTCAGGCGATGCAGGCGCAGGTCGAGGATCGCGCGGACCTGCGTGTCCGACAGGCGATAGCTGTCGCCGCTGACTTCCGTTTCGATCGCTTCCACCAGACGCAGATAGGGCGCGATCTCCGCCACCGGCCAGTCGCGGGCGAGCAGGGTTTCGCGCGCTTCGGCAGGGCTGGCCGAGCCCCGGATGATGCGGACGACTTCGTCGAGGTTCGTGACCGCGATGACGAGGCCCAGCAAGATATGCGCGCGGTCGCGGGCCTTGTTGAGCTCATATTTGGTGCGGCGGGTGATGACCTCTTCGCGGAAGCGGACGAACGCCTCTATGATGTCGCGGATGTTGAGCAGTTCCGGGCGGCCGCCGCGAATGGCGAGCATGTTGGCCGGGAAGCTCGACTGGGCGGGGGTGTTGCGCCACAGCTGGTTCAGCACGACTTCGGGCGTGGCGTCGCGCTTCAGGTCCATGACGATCCGCACGCCTTCGCGGCTCGATTCGTCGCGAATGTCGCTGATCCCCTCGATCCGCTTGTCCTTGGCCGCTTCGGCGATCTTTTCGACCAGGCCGTTCTTGCCGACCTGATAGGGAATTGCGGTGAGGACGATGGAACGGCGGTCGCCGCGTCCTTCCTCGATTTCGTGCCGGGCGCGCATCATGATCGAGCCGCGGCCCGTATGATAGGCGCTGCGGGCGCCGGATTGGCCGAGGATGAGCGGCGCGGTCGGGAAGTCGGGGCCGGGGACGATCTGGATCAGTTCGTCCACGGTGATGCCGGTGTTGTCGATATAGGCCAGGCAGGCGCGGATCACTTCGCCAAGGTTATGCGGCGGGATGTTGGTCGCCATGCCGACCGCGATGCCGCCCGCGCCGTTGACCAGCAGGTTGGGGAAGCGCGCGGGCAGGACCTGCGGCTCGCTTTCCGAAGCGTCGTAGTTCGGCTGGAAATCGACGGTGTCCTTGTCGAGATCGTCCAGCAGGGCGTTCGTCACCTTGGCGAGCCGCGCTTCGGTGTAGCGCATGGCCGCCGGCGGGTCGGGGTCCATGGAGCCGAAATTGCCCTGCCCGTCGATCAGCGGCACGCGCATCGACCAGTCCTGGGTCATGCGCGCCAACGCGTCGTAGATCGCCGTGTCGCCATGGGGGTGATATTTACCGATCACGTCGCCGACGATGCGGGCCGACTTGCGATAGGGCTTGTTGTAGGTGAAGCCCGATTCATGGGCGGAAAAGAGAATGCGGCGATGCACCGGCTTCAGGCCGTCGCGCACGTCCGGCAGGGCGCGGGCGACGATCACCGACATGGCATAGTCGAGATAGCTCGCCTTCATCTCCTCCACGATGGAGATGGGGCTGATGTCCGAAGGGTCGGCGAGGGCAGTCTCGTCGGTCAATGCGATTCTCTTTTTGGATGGATATGGTTCGTTGCTGCTGCACTAGCGGAGCGAAACAATATTGTCACCCCTCGCGCCCACGCGCGCACGCGACGGGAATGAGCGGTATGGACCATGAGCCGCGCGATCGGCGCGCCAGATTGTTTCGCGCGATCCGTTCCTTGGGGCTGACAGGCGGTTAACTGGTGCATATAGGTCGTTCAAACGTTATTCACGCGCCGACCCCTAATCGGCGTAAACAAAGGCCGCCTGTCCCCCGGGCGCAGAGGAGAAGATGAACATGCGTTTTGTTACCCCCGTGGCGCTCGCGCTGACTCTCGCGCTGGCTGGCGGCGCCGTTTCGGTTCCGGCATTCGCGGCCAAGAAGGAAGAGAAGAAGGGCGGCGCGCCCAAGCTGAACGTCTCGCCCGACGTGGTCAAGGCGCTGCAGACCGCGCAGCAAGCCGCCGAGAAGCAGGATTTCGCAGCGGCAAAGGCCGCGCTGGCCGACGCCGACAGCAAGGCCAAGTCGAACGACGACAAATATCAGATCGGCGCCATCAAGCTGAACACCTCCATCGCCGGCAAGGATGCGGCGATGCAGAGCGAAGCGCTGACCCAGATGCTGGACAGCGGCCTCACCCCGCCGGAACAGGCCGGCCAGTTCAACGCCGTCGCCGCCGACCAGGCGCTGCAGGCGAAGAATTACGATCTTGCCATCACCCGCGCCCAGGCCGCGGCGCAGGCCGGTTACAAGCCCGAAGCGGTGAACGTGACGCTGGCGCAGGCCTATTTCGGCAAGGCCGGCACCGCCAACGCTTCGGTCGAGCCGCAGCGTGGCCTGAACCAGCAGGGTCTGGCCGCGCTCAAGGCCGCGGCGGACGCCACCAGGGCCTCGGGCGGCCAGGTGCCGGCGCAATGGTACCAGATCGGCGTCAGCCGCGCGGCGACGGCGAAGCTGCCTGAAGTCACCGAATGGGCCAAGATGGCCTATCAGGCTGCGCCCAGCGGCGAAAATCTGCGCACGCTGATCCGACTGTTCCAGCAGGCCAATCCCAATATCTCAAACCGCGAGAATCTGGACGTGCTGCGCCTGATGGCGACCTCCGGCGGCCTGGTCGTGGCGCAGGATTATCTGGAATATGCCGAAATGGCGTCGAAGACCGGCATCTATGGCGAAGTGAAGTCCGCGATCGACGCGGGCCGCGGCAAGGGCGTGCTGAACGCCAGCCAGGGCGGTGACCTGTACCAGCCTGCCGTGTCGAAGATCGCGGGCGACAAGGGCTCGCTGGGCACGGCAGAGGCCGATGCGCGCAAGGCGGCCAATGGCAAGATCGCGGCGGCCACGGCCGACGCCTATCTGGGCTATGGCGACTATGCCAAGGCGGCGGCGATGTTCGAACTCGCCAAGCAGAAGGGCGGCGTCGACGCGGACGAGATCAACACCCGCATGGGCATCGCCAAGGCGCTGGGCGGCGACAATGCTTCGGCCAAGGCGGCTTTCCAGTCGGTGCAGGCCGGTTCGCGCAAGCAGATCGCCGATCTGTGGCTGGCCTATCTGGCCACCAAGGCCTGATCTTTGCCTGATGGAGGCGCGCTGCCCGGTCCGGGCGGTGCGCCTTTTCCATCTTCGAACATGATGACGGTCTGGCCGGAGCCAGGCGACAAGGGGGATGGCTGACATGGCCATGATGAGACATTCGAATCTGACCTGCGGGCTGCTGGCCGGCGCCGCCCTGATGGCGGCCGCGCCCGCCGTTGCGAAGAAGCCGGCCGTCGGCCCCGCGATCCAGATGTCGGACAGTTTCCGCGCCGCGACGCAGGCGGCGGACAGCGCGATCAAGGTCGGGGATGTCTCGACCGCGCAGGCCCAGATTTCGGGCCTGATGCCGGTCAGCGATTTCGAGGCCTATGTGGCGGCTGGCCTGCGGTTCCAGCTGGCGGTGCTGAAGGTCGACCGGCAGGCGCAGCGGGTGGCATTGAACGACATGTTCAAGACCTCCTCGGTGCCCAAGGGCGATATGCCGCGCCTGCGCTATATTGCGGGCTATCTGTCCTACATCGTCGGCAATTACGACGATGCGACGGCGCAGCTCGATTACGCCCGGACGCTCGGTTACGATCCGATCGACGCCACCATGCTGCGCGCGGACATCGCCATCCGGCGCAACAAGCCCAAGGATGCGCGAGGCTTCGTGCAGGAGGCGCTGGCGCGGCAGCGGACGGCCGGGCAGCCGATACCGGCCGCCTGGTACGACCGGGCGATCTCCATGGCCTATCAGGCAGGGGACTGGGCGGAGTTGGGGGCGTTGTATCGGGAGCGCCTTGCCCATTATGATTCGGCAGGGGAATGGCGGTCGGCTCTCGCCAATTACCTGGCGGCGCCCGGCATGGATGCGCAGGTGCAGCTCGACCTCTATCGCCTGCAGGCGGCCAATGGCGCCATGGCGAGCGAGCGCGACTACCAAGCCTATGCGCAACTGGCCGACAAGACGGGCTATAGCGCGGAGACCAAGGCGATCATCGAGGCCGGTCGCTCGGCCGGCAAGCTGACGCCGACACAGGCGGCGACGGCGCAATTGCTGAAGAGCGCCACGCCCAAGGCTGCGAAGGAAATCGCGGGCCTGCCCGCTGCGGCGAAGAAGGCGTCGGCGGCAAAGGACGGGTCGGCAGCCATGGCCGTGGGCGACACCTATTTCTCGCTCGGCCAGTTCCCGCAGGCGGTCGAGCAATATCGCCTTGCCCTGAGCAAGGGAGGCGTTGATGCAGGCAAGGCCAATGCACGGCTTGGCGTGGCGCTGGCGCGGTCGGGCGATCTGGCCGGGGCAAAGGCCGCACTGGGACAGGTGACGACGGGCAACTGGGCGAATGTCGCTGGCTTCTGGTCCGTCTGGGTGGATCAGCAGAGCAGGAAGACGGCCTCCATGCCGACGGTGACGCCTGCGAGCTGAGGGAGAAGCCGGGCTGCTTGTGGCCGGAATTGGCCAATCCAAGACATTCCCCTCCCGTAAACGGGAGGGGTTAGGGGTGGGCGCGAGCGGAGCGAGCTTCTGACTTAGCCGTTGCAAATTCCCGCTGATGTCGCGCTAGCCCACCCCCTAACCCCCTCCCGCCTGCGGGAGGGGGAATGGCAGGAAACCAACCCTGACCGTCACCCTTCAAACGGGAAGCGGCACGCCCGGCAGGTTCTTGGATGTCCTTATGGTGAGCGAGGTCTTCACGCTGACCACATTGGGGGCGGGCGTCAGTTTCGACGTCAGGAATTGCTGGAAGCTTTGCAGGTCCTTCGCCACCACCTTCAGGATGAAGTCGATTTCGCCGTTCAGCATATAGCATTCGCGCACCTCAGGCAGGGTGGCGATGTGGTCCTCAAATGCCTTCAGGTCGGCTTCGGCCTGACTCTTCAGGCTGACCATCGCGAAGACCGTGATGGTGTAGCCCAGCATCGATGGGTTGACCACGGCATGGTAGGAACTAATGGCCCCGCTTTCCTCCAGCGCGCGGACGCGGCGCAGGCACGGGGGAGCCGTCAGGCCCACCTTGCGGGCCAGCTCCACATTGGTCATCCTGCCGTCGCCCTGCAATTCGCCAAGGATCTGGAGGTCGATGTCGTCAATATTGGGGCCGGCCATTATTCCGCTTATTTCCTTGCCAGTTAATAAGGCGTTACCATAATAATATTTCAGGACAATGCAATTGTCCCACTATGCGACGTTCGCATAAGAACCCGTCCGCGGCCCTTCCCCTTTGCGGCGCGAAGCATTATTCCTGTGTAACGATCTCTCCGGCGGAAGGTTTTTCAGCGCTGCGCCGGGGCTGGAATTTGGGGAATTCGGGTGCGCTTCAACGATCTCATGCAGACGGTTCTCGCCGCGGAAGGACGCAGCGGCATCGGGGCCGTCACGCTTTGGCGGCAATGCGTGGATCTGCTGGCGCAAAACGACCGGCACGACCGATCGATCATGTCCGATGCGGAGCGGGCGGCGCTGCTGGAACGGTTGACCGGACTGCTGCCGAAACTGTCGGAAACGCAGCGGATCGCGACGGTCGTGGAATTGGGCGGTCGGTTGCGGTCGCCCACGCTGGTCGAATTCTTCGCCAATGACCGCCCGGCGATTGTCGCCGCCGCCATGTCCCGTGCGCGCCTTTCCGACGCGGCCTGGGTCGAGATGTTGCCGCGCCTGACGCCGACGGCGCGTGGCGTGCTGCGGTCGCGGCGCGACCTTGGCCCGGCGACGCTGCAGGGGCTGGAGGCGTTCGGTGCGACCGACCTGGTGCTGACCAGCGATGTCGCGGTCGAGCAGGAAGACATGCTGCTGACCGAGGCGATGATCGTTCCTGCCGATCCGAAAACCGACCAGCCGCAGGCCGGGCCGGTCGAGGAGGCGGAGGAGGATCGCAGCCAGATCCGCAATCTGGTTGACCGGATCGCACGCTTCACCAGCGCCCGGCGCGCAGGCGACGCGGACGAAGCGCCGCAGCGCCCCGCCATCACCGGGCCCCGCGCCTTCGCCTTCGAAACGGATGCGTCCGGAACGATCGTCTGGATCGACCAGGGACCGCGGGCGGCGCTGATCGGTCTCGCGCTCAACGAGACGGCGCTGGAAGGCGGCAGCGGCCCGGATGGCCATGTCGCGGGCGCCTTCATGCGGCGCAGCGGTTTTCAGAACGGCCGCTATACGATCGTCGGCGGCACGATGGCGGGCGAGTGGCGGCTGTCGGCCACACCCTTTTTCGATCCGCGCTCCGGCCGCTTCCAGGGCTATCGCGGGCAGGCCCGGCGGCCTTATCTCCACGAAGTCGCCGCCGAACCCCGCGTCGAGCCCGTGTCCATCGCCGGTCTGTCCGCCGATTCGATCCGGCAACTGGTGCATGAACTCCGCACGCCGCTGAATGCGATATTGGGTTTTGCAGAGATCATCGAACAGGAACTGTTCGGTCCGGCCGGTCCCGAATATCGCGACATGGCGGGCAAGATCGCCGTGGATGCGCGGCATCTGCTGACGGCCTTCGACGATCTGGACCTTGCGGCGCGCGTGTCGCGGGGCGAGGGCGGGAACGAGGCGCCGCGCGCCGTCGACCCCGCGCTGCTGGTGACGCAGGTTTCGGCGCGCTTCCGCGAGCAGGGGGACAGCGCGCAGATCGACATCGCCATGGCGCGCGGCCTGCCGATGGTGCAGATCGATCCGGTGCAGGGCGAGCGCATGATCCAGCATCTGCTGCGTACGCTCATATCCGTTGCACCGGCCGGGGAAGCGCTGACCGGCGCCTGCTGGTATCAGCCGGACGGGGCGGAAGGCCGCGTGGTGTTGGCCATCGATCGGCCGTCGACGCTGGCGGGGATGGAGGAGGACCGGCTGCTCGATCCGGGCTATATGCCGGACGGCAATTGGGCGGACGGCCCGCTGCTGGGCCTTGGATTTTCCCTGCGCCTGATCCGCAGCCTGGCGACGGGGTGCGGCGGGGCGCTGGACGTCGAACCGGGCCGTTTCCTGCTCGCCGTGCCGGCCATGGCGGAGACGGAGGATGCCGTCGGCAGCGCCTGACTTCGCCGAGCGAAACCCTATCGCAACCAAATCCGGGTAGCGGTGGCGGGATGACGACGCTTTTCCATGACGGCAACCTGCTCCGCGCGCCGGCGGCGGAGGACAGGGTCACGCTCGATCCGGACTTCGGCACGCGCTTCATGCTGTTCGTGGATACGGAGGAGGAGTTCGACTGGAACGCCCCCTTCCGCCGGACGGGGCATGGCGTGACGGCGCTCGACGGAATGGCGCGCGGCCAGGCCTATTTCTCGGCCGCCGGGGTGAAACCCGTCTATGTGACCGACTATCCCGTGGTCGACAGCGACGCAGCGGCGGAACTGATGGGACGTTGGCTGGCCGATGGCGCGGCCGACATCGGCGCGCATCTGCATCCCTGGGTCAATCCGCCGCATGTCGAGGAGGTGACGGCCGCCAACAGCTATGTCGGCTTTCTGCCGGAGGCGGTGGAGCGGGCGAAGCTGGAAGCGCTATGCCAGCGGATTGCGGAACGTTTCGGCGCTCGCCCCATCGCTTACCGGGCCGGCCGCTACGGTGTCGGGCCCAATAGCGCCCGCCTGCTGGAGGAGGCGGGCTTCCGGCTGGACAGTTCGGTCCGCAGCCGCTTCGATTATGGCGGGCAACATGGTCCGGACTTCCGGGGCTTGCCGCAATATCCATATTGGGCCGGACCCGGGCGGCGCCTGGTGGAGCTGCCGCTGTCCACGGCCTTTGCCGGTCTGCTGCGCGGGGGTGGCGAGCGTCTGTACCGCGCGGCGCAACTCATGGGACCGATGGCTGGCGCATTGGCGCGTACCGGGATGTTGAGCCGCATACCGCTGACGCCCGAAGGGATCGACGCGCAGGAGGCGATCGCCGCAATCGACGCCCTGTTGGGGGAGGGCGTGCCGGTGCTGAATTTCAGCTTCCACTCCCCGACGCTGGAGCCGGGGCATACGCCCTATGTTCGCGACGAGGCGGACAGGACCGCCTTCTATGGCTGGTGGGACGCAGTGCTTGATCATCTGGACAGGCGAAATGTTCGCCCCGCGACGCTGGATGCGTTCCTTAACGCAGTCCAGCCGCGAGGACAGGCTTGCCAAGCGGCCTGATGCTGCCTATCCGGGCAACAAGGTGGGGCCTGTAGCTCAATGGTTAGAGCTGGCCGCTCATAACGGCTAGGTTGCGGGTTCGAGTCCTGCCGGGCCCACCAATTTCTTCACACCGTCGATCTGCTTGGCCAGACATATCTTGCGCAAGCGTGCAGGGTTCATGACGCCTGCCGCCCGATCTGGAAAAGCGCAGGGCGGTTATAATTTGTGCAACGCAAAAATTTCGCTTGCGACTCGGATGAATCGGTGACAGCTTCCCTCCCGTCGAAGCAGGGGCGCTTCGGCACATAGGTTGAGCCTGCCGATGACGGTCAGGGTTCAGCTTCGGTTGATGAAAAGACCGACATGGCAATGACGCCGCCTGGACAAGGTCCGATGACCTTCGTTCCGGCGGCTTTTTTATTGGGTTTTCGCTGGCGGCATGGATGCTGCCGGGCGGCTTTCGGCATCGATTTTCGTGCGCTGGATCGCTTCCGGCGATGGCTGGTTGCGCGCTGCTTCCGGCGGTCACGGGCAACAAGGAAAGGACATCAGGGAATGGCAGAGGGGGATAATCAGCATGGCGTCAGCCGGCGCGGGCTGCTGAAGAGGAGCGGTACGGCGGCGCTGCTCGCTGCGGTGCAGCAGGCATTTCCATCGGGGGCGTTCGCGGCGGGTGCGGGGCCGGAAGTCACGGGCGCCAAGCTGGGCTTCATCGCGCTGACCGATGCGGCGCCGCTGATCATCGCCAGGGAACTGGGCTTCTTCGCCAAATATGGCATGCCCGACGTGCAGGTGGCGAAGCAGGCGAGCTGGGGCGCGACCCGCGACAATCTGGTGCTGGGAAGCGCGGGCGGCGGCATCGACGGGGCGCATATCCTGACGCCCATGCCCTATCTGCTGACGCTGGGCGCGATCGGCAAGGCGACGCCGATGAGCATCCTCGCCCGCCTTAATGTCAACGGCCAGGCGATCTCCGTATCCAAGGAATATCTGGGGGCCAGGGCGGACCTCAACGCCGGAAAGATGAAAGGCGTGATCGCCCAGCGCAAGGCGGCCGGCAAGAAGATCTCCATGGCGATGACTTTCCCCGGCGGCACGCATGACATGTGGCTGCGCTATTGGCTGGCGGCCGGCGGGATCGATCCGGACAAGGATGTCGAACTGATCACCGTGCCGCCGCCGCAGATGGTGGCGAACATGAAGGCCGACACGATGGACGCCTTCTGCGTGGGCGAGCCATGGAACGACCAGCTCGTCGCGCAGCAACTGGGCTACACCGCCGTTTCGACCGGCCAGATGTGGATGAACCACCCCGAAAAGAGCTTCGCCATGCGGTCGGACTGGGTGGCGAAATATCCCAGGGCGGCGCTGGCGATCACGGCCGCGATCATCGAGGCGCAGCGCTGGGCGGACAATCCCGGCAATATCGCGCGACTGGCCGGGACGATTGCGGGGCGCGATTATCTGAAGTGCCCGATCACCGACATTGCCGACCGCCTGCAGGGCAATTTCACCATGGGCGACGGACGGAAATTCCCGAACGCGGCCTTCAGGATGAAGTTTTTCGCGGGTTACGCCTCCTTCCCCTACAAGAGCCACGATCTCTGGTTCCTCACGGAGAACCAGCGCTGGGGCAAGCTGCCCATGACGTTGGATAGCAAGGGCGTGATCGCGAAGGTCAACCGGTCCGACATCTGGCGCAAGGCCGCCGCGATGCTGGGCGGCAAGGGCCCGGCCAGCGACAGCCGCGGCGTCGAGAAATTCTTCGACGGCAAGACCTTCGATCCCGCCAACCCCAAGGCCTATCTCGCCAGCCTGGCGATCAAGCGCGTCTGATGAAGGAGATCAGCATGGCATCGCCATCGCCCGGCAGGATGAGTGGGCCGTCGGCTTCGACCGGCGGGTCCAGCACCGAATTGGGGGTCATCCTGCCCTATCCCGAGGAAGCCATCGCCCGCCGCAGTTTCGAGCCGGTGGCAGCGCCCGAGCATCCGCTGATCCGCGCAGCGCGATCCGTGGCGGCCAGCATGCTGCCGACCATGGTGATGATCGCGGGGCTGCTGGCCTTCTGGCAGTTGCTCTGCGGATCGCCAAGCGCGACTTTCCCCAGTCCGCTCGCCCTCTGGCAGGAAAGCCATGACGTCATCATGCATCCGTTCAAGGGCGTGGAGATCGGCCTCACCCATTTCAGCATCCAGGACGGCGGCGACGTCGGCATTGCCGGCCATGTGCTGACCAGCCTCAGCCGCGTGCTGATCGGCTACAGCATCGCGGCGGTGATCGGCGTGGCGCTGGGCATCCTGATCGGGCAAAGCGTCTTCGCCTTCCGCGCGCTCGACCCGCTGTTCCAGGTGCTGCGCACCGTGCCGCCGCTGGCATGGCTGCCGATCAGCCTCGCCATCTTCCAGCAGGCGCAGCCCTCCGCCATCTTCCTGATCTTCATCACCGCGATCTGGCCGATCATATTGAACACGGCGGCAGGGGTGCAGACCATTCCGGCCGCCTATCGCAACGTCGCCAAGGTGCTGGCGCTCAATCCGATCGAATATTTCGTGCGCATCATGCTGCCCGCCACCGTGCCGCACATGTTCACCGGTCTTCGCATCGGCGTCGGCATGAGCTGGCTGGCCATCGTCGCGGCCGAGATGGTGCAGGGCGGCACCGGCGTCGGCTTCTTCATCTGGGACAGCTACAACAGTTCGCTGCTGACCGACACCATCGTCGCGCTGATCTGGATCGGCATGGTGGGCTTCGCGCTGGACCGCATCGTCGCCTTTGCGGGCCGCATCATCGGCCGCGCAGGCTGACAGGGGAGGGCATTTTCATGAAACAGCGCAGCTATCTCGCGCTTGAGGGCGTCACCGTCGAATTTCCGACCAGGGCAGGGCGCTTCTGCGCGCTCGACGGGATCGATCTGGAGGTTGAAAAGGGCCAGTTCGTGGCGCTGATCGGCCATTCAGGCTGCGGCAAGTCGACGCTGCTCAATGCGGTCGCCGGGCTGGTCGAGCCGACGCGGGGGGCGATCTTCCTCGACGGCGAACTGGTCGACGCGCCGGGGCCGGACCGGGCGGTCGTCTTTCAGGACCATAGCCTGCTGCCCTGGCTGACGGTCGAGGAGAATGTGCGTCTGGCCGTCGACAAGACGGCGGGCGGCAGGGACAGGGCCGAACGCAGGGACTGGGTCATGCACAATCTGGAACTGGTCCAGATGGCCCTTGCCGCGGGCAAGCGGCCGGGCGAACTGTCTGGCGGCATGAAGCAGCGCGTCGGCATCGCCCGCGCCATCGCCATGAACCCACGCGTCCTGCTGATGGACGAACCATTCGGCGCGCTGGACGCGCTGACACGGGCGGCGCTTCAGGACGTGGTCATGGATTTGCAGGCGCGGCTGAACAACACCGTGCTGATGATCACCCATGATGTCGACGAAGCGGTGCTGCTGGCTGACCGGGTCGTCATGATGACCAACGGTCCGGCGGCGCGGATCGGGGAGGACCTTGCCGTAGCGCTGGCCCGTCCCCGGAACCGGCTGGAGGCTGTCGACACGGCCGAATATGCCGAAGCGCGTTCCGCCGTCATCCACTTCCTGCACGAGCGCTACCGCAATCCGGCGACGCTTGCCGCCTGAAATCCGGTTTGGAGAGGACGCCCTGAACAGGCCCGGAAAGGCCATCGGGAGCAAATGAAGGGGGATTTATGAAGAAGGTTTCTTTCCTGTTTTCGGCGTCGGCCCCAATAATGGGACTGTCCGCGATCGCGGCGCCGGCGCTGGCGCAGGATGTCGTTTTCAAGCCGATCGTGGAGGCCCGCTTGCGGTACGAAACGGTCGATCAGGCGGGCCCGGCGCCGCTCAGCACCAGCCGCGATGCCCATTCCGTGACGATGCGGCTGCGGGCGGGCGGGGAGGTTTCGAAGGGTCCCTGGGCCTTCCTGGCCGAAGCCGAAGGCACGCTGGCGATCGATGAGGACTATAATAGCGGCGTCAACGGAAAGACGCTCTATCCCATCGTGGCCGATCCGGAGACGGTCGAGGCCAACCGGGTGCAGATCCAGTACCGCACAAAGCCGCTGATCGTGACCGTGGGCCGTCAGCGGATCAACCTGGACGACCAGCGTTTCGTCGGCTCCGTCGCCTGGCGGCAGAATGAGCAGACCTTCGATGCCGTGCGCATCGAATATATGGGGATCAAGAACCTGAAGGTCGACCTCAGCTACGCGATAGCGGCGCGGACGATCTGGGGCATGGACGGCGGCAAGTTCGGTTCGGCCAACCGGCCAACGGACATCAAGGGCGACGATGTCTTCGCCAACATCTCCTACAAGACCAAGCTCGGGACTTTGACCGGCTTCGCCTATCTGGTGGACGAGGATGAGGCGGTGGCCGCGCTGAGGCGCAACAGCAGCCAGACCTATGGCGTGCGCTTCACCGGTGCGCAGCCGCTGGCGAAGAAGGTGAAGCTCAGCTACCTCGCCAGCTATGCGCGGCAGAGCGACCATGCGACCAATCCCATCGATTATTCGGCGGATTTCGTCACGGCGGAACTGGGGCTGGACATTGCCGCCTTCAAGCTGACGGCGGGCTATGAATTGCTGGGGTCGGATGCGGGCGCGACCGGCATCGCGGGCGGTTTCGCCTTCCAGACGCCCTTTGCCACGCTGCACAAGTTCAACGGCTGGGCCGACAAGTTCCTGACCACGCCCGGCACCGGCATTCAGGATTATTATGCCGGCGTCGCCTATAGCGTGCCGAATGTAGGCAAGGCCGGACCGCTGGTCGCTTCCTTCATCTACCACCGGTTCAGCAGCGACCGGCTGTCGATCCATTATGGCGACGAATATGATACGCAGGTGATGCTGAAGCTGAACAAGCATCTGAGCGCGCTCGTCAAATATGCGGATTATGATCGCAAGGGGATCGCCAGCTACACCGGCGATGCCGACACCAGGAAGTTCTGGGCGCAGATCGACTACGCGCTCTGACATTTGCCTGCGGCTCCAGGGCCGCCGTGGCGGGCCATCGCTGCCGGATCAAGGGACCGGCGGCGGTGGTCTTCACCTGTTGCCAACGCCTGTTGCCACCGCCCGCTGCCGGGCTGCTCCGGGCCGCTTTGGCAAGGGCGCGGCATCGGCGGAACCTCCTGGCTTCCCTGCTCGTTGAGCCTGCGAAAGCAATAGCAGGCGATGGAGGATCGACAGGATGGGCAAAGGCATTTTGCTGTGGTTGCTGGGCGTGCCCATTCCCATCATCATTATCCTGTGGCTGCTGTTTCGCTGAACAGGCCGTCGCTCGGCCTGCCGGAAGAGCCCGGTATCCAGGGTAATGGTCGGGGAGACAGGATTCGAACCTGCGACATCCTGCTCCCAAAGCAGGCGCGCTACCAGACTGCGCTACTCCCCGGCGCTCGCGGGCCTTAGCGGCGAAGCAGGCCGCACGTCAATCGCGCTTTTGGCCCCAATCCCGCCCGCATAGAAAAAGGGCGGATCGTACCAAGACGATCCGCCCTTTCGAAAATCTCGCTGGAGCGAAGATTATTCGGCGTTCGCGGCGTTGCCGGCGACGTTCGCAGCGTTGGCGGCGTTGTCGGCAGCGTTCGCGGCGTTGTCGGCAGCGTTGGTGGCGTTTTCGACAACGTTCTCAACAACAGCGTTCGAAGCGTTCGCGGTCTCGTTGGCCGGCTTCTCACCGCAAGCGGCGAGGGCCATCAGGCCGGCCGAAGCGAAAACAACAGCGATCTTCTTCATTGTGTACGGCTCCCATAGCATTTTGCCGCGTCGTCACACCAAAATCGTGACTTACGCGAGCGACCCGCATTAACGTGTGCGCTGCACAAATCAATGCTTTTCTGCGTCGGTGAAGCGACAGAATCACGCGACAGGGTGTTGTCTACAATAAAAGTTCAGTTAACGCCTAGCGATTCCGGCGCATTTGCGATTTCGAAAAGTGCAACTGCCCAGGCGGCGACATTCTGGCGAAGCTGCGCGGAATCGATCTTGTCCAGCGTGTCGTCCGGCGTGTGGTGGATGTCGAAATACCGGGTGCCGTCCTGCTGGAGATCGATCACCGGAACGCCGGCCTTCACCAGCGGTTCGATGTCGGAACCTCCGCCCGCGGGCAATCGGCTGGCCCCGATGCCGAGCGGCGCCAGCCCGGCCACGACCCGGCGGGCAAGCGCATCATGGCCCTGCGGCAGCTTGAAATCCACCCGCCAGACGCGATCTGCCCCGAAGTCCGATTCCATCGCCATGGCATGTGCTTCCTTGCCATGGGCGTCGTAATAGGCGCGGCCGCCATTGCCGCCCACTTCCTCCGCACCGGCCATCAGCACGCGGATGGTGCGGCGGAGCGGCCCGGCCTTGGCCGCCTGAAGCGCCGCAGCGGCCACGATGCCGCAGCCTGCGCCATCGTCTATCGCCCCCGTGCCCTGATCCCAGCTATCGAGATGGCATGCGGCGACGACCACGCCCGCCTTGGGATCGCTGCCGGGGATTTCGGCCAGGACATTGCCCGAGGGCTGGTCCTTCAGCATCTTCGAACTGAGCGTGAGGTGAAGCCGCACCGGCTGCCCGCGGGAGACAATCCGGGCAAGCTGTTCGGCATCGGGCACGCTGAGCGCGGCGGCGGGAATGGGTTTCACGCCATCCGCCCACATCTGGACGCCTGTATGGGGCTGGCGATGATTGTCGGTGCCGATCGAGCGGATCAGGATGGCGATGGCGCCCTTTTTAGAGGCGATGCTGGGACCCTGGCGGCGGGTCGCGCCGAAATAGCCATAGGAACTGCCGTCCTGCGTCGCATGCATGGCATGGCTGACAAAGGCGATCCTGCCCTTCAGGCTGCCTTCGGGCGCGGCCTCCAGATCGGCCAGCGTGGGGAAATAGACGACCTCTCCCTCGATCCCTTTGTCCGGGGTGGAGGCGCTGTTGCCGAGGGCGGCGAGAACCAGGGTCTGCGGGAAGGGGGCGATCACGCGGGCCTCGTCATGGCCGCGCAGCCATACGGGCATGGTGTAGGGTTCGGCCCGGACGTTGGAGAAGCCAAGGCCCTTGAGCTTCGCCACGGCCCAATCGCGGGCCCGTGCTTCCTGTGGGGTGCCGGCGGGGCGGGGTCCGACCTCGGTGGTCAGGCCTTCGGTGAAGTCCATCGCGACCTCGTCCGTCAGGGCCGACGCGCGAATCGCCTCCAGCCCGGCCGGCGCCGCGGCAAGAGGAAGGACGGGGGTGGATATGCTGCCGAGGAAAAGGGCGGCAAGCGTGCCCGATCGGATTTTCTGCATGGATCAAGGCTTAGCGGGACATCCCCCATTTGCCAACGCGTTCCGCCTCCGCTAACCCGGCGCCAATTTCCAACGATTGTCCTTTCGGAGCTGCTTCAAGCCATGTCCGCCTCCTCCCAATACGCCTTCGTCATGAAGAGCATGACCAAGAGCTTTCCCGGCGCCGCCAAGCCGGTGCTCAACCAGATCAACCTGCAATTCTATCGCGGCGCGAAGATCGGCATCGTCGGCCCCAACGGCGCGGGCAAGTCGACCCTGATGAAGATCATGGCCGGCATCGACACGGATTTCAGCGGCGAGGCATGGCCGGGCGAGAATATCTCGGTCGGCTACCTGCCGCAGGAGCCTCAACTCGACCCGAACAAGACGGTATTGGAAAACGTCAAGGACGGCGCGCGGGAGATCGCGGACAAGCTGGACCGCTTCAACGAGATCAGCATGATCATGGCCGATCCGCCGGAGGACGTCCATTTCGACGCGCTGATGGAGGAAATGGGCACGTTGCAGGAGCAGATCGACGCCGTGGACGGCTGGACGCTCGACAACCAGCTTGAGATCGCGATGGAAGCGCTGCGCTGCCCGCCTTCGGACTGGCCGGTCGACAGCCTGTCGGGCGGTGAGAAGCGCCGCATCGCGCTCACCCGCCTGCTGATCCAGAAGCCGGACATCCTGCTGCTCGACGAACCGACCAACCATCTGGATGCCGAGAGCGTCGAATGGCTGGAAAACCACCTGAAGGAATATGCGGGCGCGGTGCTGATGATCACTCACGACCGCTACTTCCTCGACAATGTGGTCGGTTGGATTCTCGAACTCGATCGCGGCAAATATTTCCCTTATGAGGGCAACTACTCCACCTATCTGGAGAAGAAGTCCAAGCGTCTGGAGCAGGAAGACCGGGAGGCGACCGGCCGGCAAAAGGCGATCAACGACGAGCTGGAATGGATCAGGGCTGGCACGAAGGGCCGCCAGACCAAGTCCAAGGCGCGCATCAAGAAGTTCGAGGAACTGGTCGCCAGCCAGGAGAACCGTACCCCCGGCAAGGCGCAGATCGTCATCCAGGTGCCCGAGCGTCTGGGCGGCAAGGTGATCGAGGCGAAGAATATCTCGAAGGCCTATGGCGACAAGCTGCTGTTCGAGAACCTCTCCTTCATGCTGCCGCCGGGCGGCATCGTCGGCGTGATCGGGCCGAACGGCGCGGGCAAGTCCACCCTTTTCAAGATCATCACCGGGCAGGAGCAGCCTGATTCGGGTGAGATCGACATCGGTTCGACGGTCCGCCTCGGCTATGTCGACCAGAGCCGTGACCATCTCGACCCGTCGAAGAATGTGTGGGAAGAGGTTTCCGACGGCCTCGATTATGTGAAGGTCAACGGCCACGACATGTCGACGCGCGCCTATGTGGGCGCCTTCAACTTCAAGGGGCAGGACCAGCAGAAGAATGTCGGCAAGCTGTCCGGCGGTGAGCGCAACCGCGTGCACATCGCCAAGATGCTGAAGAAGGGTGGCAACGTGCTGCTGCTCGACGAACCGACCAACGACCTCGACGTCGAAACGCTGGCGGCGCTGGAAGAGGCGATCGAGAATTTCGCGGGCTGCGCCGTGGTCATCAGCCACGACCGCTTCTTCCTCGACCGTCTGGCGACTCATATCCTGGCGTTCGAAGGCGACAGCCATGTCGAATGGTTCGAGGGCAATTTCGAAATGTATGAGGAGGACAAGCGGCGCCGTCTGGGCGATGCGGCGGATCGTCCGACGCGGCTTGCCTACAAGAAGCTGACGCGCTGAGTCCGGCGATGCAGCGCGAATATGGCCAAGGGATTGCAATCATTGCAACGATGGGCATGTTTTTCGCACTTGCAAAATGACGTGCTGCACTGCACATAGGAGGGGCCTTTCAGGCATCCTCTCCTAAAACTTTCAGGCCGGTCCTTCGGGATCGGCCTTTTTTTTGGTGTAAAGCGCCTCGATAGAGGCTGCTCGCCCATGTGGGCGATCTTCAGGCACCGCCGCGATCCCTTCCGCGATGTTCCCCGACAATGATTTCACCGCAAAGCATGATTCTTTCCATCTCGGTGCTTCACCCTGCATCTGACTTGGGTTAGTCCCCTCAGAACCAAGGACGGGGGCAGACATTCGGCGATGAGGGCGAAGCAGGTTTAATGGCGTTGACCCCTCTTGCTGCCGTGATTCTGGACGTCGTCCTTGCCCTCTGGCTCGGTGCGGCGGTCTGGGCGCTGTCGAGCGGCCAGCGCCGGCGCCGCGAAGGCATGCAGGCGCAGGGAAAGCTCGACCGGCTGTCGGTCCTGCTCGCCTCCGCGCCGGCCGCGCCCATCGTCATTCATCCCGACGGGCGGCTGGAGGCGGCAGACCGCCTCGCCAAATGGCTGGGCAAGGATCGGGTGCCGACTTTCGTGTCCGAACTGACCGCGCCCGACGGCGGCCTGGAACCCGATGATGCCGCCGCACTGGCTCGGGAGATCGAGGCGGCCCAGCGCGCGGGGCGCAGCTTCGCGCTGCCGGTGCGGGGCGTCGATTCGTCTCGCCTGCTGCTGGTTCGCGGCGCGCCCGCAGGGCCGGTGCTGGCCGAAAGCGGCGGCGTTGTCCTCTGGATATTCGATGCGACCGACAGCCAGTCGGAAATCCAGACCCTGAAGGGCAGGGTGGAACAGCTTCGGGAAGCGCTGGAAGCGCTGGCAGGCCTGGTGGAAGCGGCGCCCTTTCCCATGTGGCACCGCACGGCGGACATGCGGCTCAGCCTGGTCAACACGGCCTATGTCCGTGCAGTGGACGGGGAGAACGCCCGCGAAGTCATCGCCAACGGCACCGAACTGGTCGAGACGGTCGGCGGATTGACGCCGCAGGCGGCTGCCGCGCAGACCCTTGCCGACGGCGCGCCGGTGGAGCGCATGGTTCCCGCGACCATCGACGGCGAGAGGCGGACCATGCGCGTGGTCGATGTTCCCCTCGGCGGGGCAGGTGTCGCCGGTTTCGCCATGGACCAGAATGAGCTGGAACAGGCGCGCGTCGAACATCGGCGGCTGGAGGCGGCGCAGCGCGACCTGCTGGATCGCCTGTCCGCGGGCGTGGCGCGTTTCGGGTCGGACCGGGCGCTGCGCTTCTGGAACCAGCCCTTCATGAGCCTGTTCGGGCTGGATCAGGAACGGCTGGCCGACAATCCGCCGTTCGAGCGGGTTCTGGACCAGATGCGTGAAGCACGAAGATTGCCCGAGAACAGGGATTTTCCGGCGTGGCGCGCGGAACGGCGCGACTGGTTCCTCTCGCCCGACCCGCGGGAGGAAAATTGGCTGCTGGCCGACGGCACCCATTTGCGCGTCTATGCGCAGCCGCTGCCCGATGGCGGGCTGCTGCTGATCTTCGAGGACCGGACGGAGCAGGTCCAGTTGTCCAGCGCCCGCGACACCCTGCTCCGCGTCCGTACCGCGACCTTCGACAATCTGTTCGAATCGATCGGCGTCTTTTCCTCGGACGGACGCCTGCACCTTTGGAACAGCCGTTTCCGGTCGATCTGGGACGTGCCGGAGGATTTGCTGGCCAGGCATCCCCGGATCGACGAACTGATGCGCGCCGTCCAGTCGCGCCTCGCCAAGCCGCAGCAGGCGAACCTCGTCCGCGAACTGGTGCGCGCCGCCACGGTGGAGCGCAAGCAGCGCGTCGGCCATGTCGGCTTTGCGGACGGACGCATCTTCGAATTCGCGGCGATCCCGCTGCCCGACGGCAATGCGCTGTTCACCATGCTCGACGTCACGGACAGCCGCCGCGTGGAACAGGTGCTGCGCGACCGCAACGACGCGCTGGAGCAGGCCGACAAGGTGAAGACCGCCTTCGTCACCAATATGAGCTACGAACTGCGCACGCCGCTCACCACCATCGCCGGTTTCGCGGAGATGATGAGCGCGGGCTATGCGGGCGAACTGAGCACTTCCGCCCGGGAATATGTCGACGGCATCCTGCAAAGCACCAACCGCCTTTCCATGCTGATCGACAATGTGCTGGACCTGACGCAGGGCGAGGCCGGGATGCTGCCCATCGAAAAGGCAGATGTCGATCTGGCGGCGGAAGCGCGGGACGCCGTGGCGCGGATCAAGGCGGACGCGACGGGCAAGGGGATCGACCTTGCCATGTCGCTCCAATCGAGCCTTGGCACGGTGCAGGGCGACAAGCGGCGGATCGGTCAGGCGCTGGATCATCTGCTGGAAAATGCCGTGCGCTATTGCAACCGGGGCGGCCGGGTGCTGCTGCACGGCGATGGGACGAGCGACTCCGCCCGCCTCGTCGTATCGGACAATGGCCCGGGCATCAGCGCCAGGCGACAGGCGACGATCTTCGACGCGTCTTCCCGGACCGAGCAGGCGCGCAACGGCAGCAAGGCAGGCATCGGCCTGCCACTCGCCAGACAATTGGCGCAGGCGCATGGCGGGACGCTGGAACTGGTGTCGGAGCCGGGGCAGGGGACCATGGTCGTGATCGAGCTGCCCCGTGGCTGAGGATGAGATCGTGCTGGCCGGGGAGGCCGACATGCTGGCATTCGGGCATCGGCTGGCCGCGCTGGCCCGCATCGGCGACGTCATTGCGCTGGAAGGCGGGCTGGGCGCGGGCAAGACGACGCTTGCCCGTGGGATATTGGAAGGACTGGGGCTTGAGGAGGAAGCGCCAAGCCCCAGCTTCGCCATCGTCCAGCCCTATGACATTCCCGATGTGAAGCTGCCCGTCGCCCATGTCGATCTCTACCGGCTCGACGGGCCTGAAGAGGCTGGGGAACTGGCGCTCGACGACTATCTGACGGACAGTCTGCTGATCGTCGAATGGCCCGACCGGATGGGCGAGGGCGCATGGCCGGATGCCCTGCGCTTCCACATCGCGATGGAACCCGACGGCGCTCGGCGCTTGACAGCGGACGTGCCGGACGCTTGGACGGAGCGATGGTCACAGATATGATCCCGCCCGCCGCCGCACCCGCCTTTCTCGCGCAGGCGGGATGGGGGCAGGCCGCCATCGTGCCGCTCGCCGGCGATGCATCCTTCCGGCGTTATTTCCGGGTGATCGACGGGCCCCGCCGCGCCGTGCTGATGGACGCGCCCCCGCCGCATGAGGACCCGAGGCCCTTTATCGCCATTGCCGAGCATCTGACGGAGAATGGCTTTGCCGCGCCCCGGATATTGGCGCGCGATCTGGAGGAAGGGCTGGTCCTGATCGAGGATTTCGGCGATCTGCGCGTCAAGGAGCATGTCGACGACGTGCCGGACTCCGAAGGGGATGTGTATCGCCGCGCCGTGGACCTGCTGGCGGCGCTGCATCGCCTGCCGGCGGCCGACGTGCCGCCCTATGACCGCGCCGTCTATC
This sequence comes from Sphingobium sp. SA916, assembly GCF_002894065.1. NCBI lineage: Bacteria > Pseudomonadati > Pseudomonadota > Alphaproteobacteria > Sphingomonadales > Sphingobiaceae > Sphingobium > Sphingobium sp. SA916. Next base: position 74,630 of record NZ_LXYF01000022.1, on the reverse strand, counting down.
AGCGGGAAGCGGGATTGCTGACCGAATGCTATTGTCCCGCCATTGGCCTGCCGGTGGATGAGGCGGGCTATGTCGCGGCATGGGACGCCGTGCTGCCGATGGTCGAGCGGTCGTCCAGCCCGGTCGTCACGGTGCTGCGCGATTATCATGCGGAAAATATCATGCTGATCGACCGGGCGGCGTCGCATGGCCTGGGCCTGCTCGACTTCCAGGATGCGCTGGCGGGGCATCCGGCCTATGACCTCGTCTCGCTGCTGCAGGATGCGCGCCGGGACGTGCCGCCCGCGCTGGAGGCGGCGATGCTCGACCATTATCGCGCCATCGCCCATCCCCCGGCTGACTTCGACGCCGCCTATGCCGTGCTGGGCGCGCAGCGCAACGCGAAGATCATCGGCATCTTCACCCGTCTGTGGAAGCGCGACGGAAAGCCGCGTTACCTCTCCTATCTGCCCCGCATGTGGGACTTGCTGGAACGCGACCTCGCCCACCCGGCGCTGGCGCCCGTGGCGGCATGGTTCGCGGCCAATATCCCTTCCGGGAAGCGGCACCACGCGCTAGAGGATTACGCCCCGGCATGATCGACACCGCGATGCTGATGGCGGCTGGACTGGGCAAGCGCATGCGGCCGTTGACGGCCACCCGCCCCAAGCCGCTGGTCAAGGTGGCCGGCAAGCCGCTGATGGACCATGCGCTGGACCGGCTGGCGGCGGGCGGCATCCGGAAGGTGGTCGTCAATGTCCACTATCTGGCGGATACGGTCGAGGCGCATCTGGCCGCGCATAATGAAGGCATGCAGATCGCGATTTCGGACGAACGCAGGAAGCTGCTGGAAACGGGCGGCGGGCTGATCCACGCCAGGGAGCAGTTGGGCGACGCGCCCTTCTTCTGCGCCAATAGCGACAATCTGTGGATCGATGGCCCGCAGGAAACGCTGGGGATGATGCGCAGGATCTGGAACCCGGACCGGATGGACGCGCTGCTGCTGCTGGTGCCGCTCGCACGCGCCCATTGCCACCGGGGGCCGGGCGATTTTCACATGGACGCGAACGGACGGCTGACACGGCGCAAGACCGCCCATGTCGCGCCGTTCGTCTTCACCGGCGTCCAGATCATGTCGCCCGCGCTGCTGGTCGATCCGCCGTCGGATGTCTTTTCCACCAATGTCTTCTGGAACCGGGCGATAGAAACGGGCCGTCTCTACGGCGTCTCGCATCAGGGGCTTTGGTTCGATGTCGGCACGCCGCAGGCCATTCCGGTCGTGGAGTCGATGTTGGCCCATGGGTGAACGCACCCGCCCGGCGCTGTTCAACATACCCGCGCACCGCGCCTTTTCCGACGCGCTGGTGACGGGCATCCTCGCTCGGCATGGCGATGATCCGATGCGGCTGGCGCAGGGCATGATCCTGCTGCCCAACAACCGCGCCATCCGGTCGGTCAGCGATGCCTTCGTCCGAAAATCGGGCGGTGGCCTGCTGTTGCCGCGCCTCGTCGCGCTGGGCGATCCCGATCTGGGCGAGCAGGTGGGCGGCGCGCTCGATCCGTTGGGGGAGGATGACCCCATGGCGCCCGCCATCGCGCCGATGCGCCGCCAGATGATCCTGGCGCGCATGGTGCAACAGGCATCGGCGCACCCCGTCGATGCGGGCCAGGCGTTGAAGCTGGCCCAGGCGCTGGGCGCGGTCCTCGATCAGATGCAGGTGGAGCGCGTTCCCATGCGCGCGCTGGCGGAACTCAGCCTGTCGGACGATCTGTCGCAGCATTGGCAGACCTCGCTAAGGCTGTTCGGCCTGTTGCTGGCGCAATGGCCGCAGGAGCTGGCGCGGCTGGGGTGCATCGACCTCGCGGACCGCCGCAATCGCCTGCTGGACCGCATGACGGCGCGCTGGACCAAGGCGCCGCCGGAGGGCTTCGTCATCGCGGCGGGCATGTCCACCACGGCGCCGGCAGTGGCCATGCTGCTCCGGCGGATCGCGATGCTGCCGCAGGGAGCGGTGGTCTTTGCCGGCCTGGATCAGGAGATGGACGGCGATGCCTGGGACGCCATCGGCCCCTTCGATGCCGACCCTCTGACCGGCCGCGCGCCTGCGGGGCATGAGACCCATCCCCAATATGCCCTGAAACGCCTGCTCGACCGGATGAGCGTCACGCGCGACGATGTGGCGCTCTGGCGCTGGGGCAGCGAGCATGACGCCCGCGCCGTCCGGGGGCGCAACATCTCCAACGCCATGCTGCCGCCGCGCCTGACGAGCCGCTGGCGCGACCTCAGGACCGCAGACCGTTCGCTCGCCGGGGTGGAGGCGCTGGAAGTCGCGACGCCGGGCGAAGAGGCGCAGGCGATCGCCATCGCCCTGCGCGAAGCGGTCGAGACGCCGGGCCGCACCGCCGCGCTGGTGACGCCTGACCGGCAATTGGCGACCCGCGTGTCCGCGCATCTGCGCCGCTGGGGCATGGAGGCGGACGATTCGGCGGGTCAGCCGCTGTCGCGCCTGCCGCCCGGAACGCTGCTGATCGCCATGGCCGAGGCGCTGGCGGAGCGCTTTGCCCCCGTCGCGCTGCTGACCCTGCTCAAGCATCCGCTCGTCATGCGGGGGGAAGGGCGGCTTGCCTGGCTGGAGGGCGTGCGCGGGCTCGACCTGTTGCTGCGCGGACCAAGGCCGCGGGCGGGCATCCATGGGATCGACCTGTTGCTGGCCGAACGGGATGGCGAAGACCGGCAAAGCGCCTTGCGCGCCCGCACGCGGCAGTGGTGGGGCGAAGCCCGCGCGCTGCTGGAACCGCTGGAGCAGGCCTTCATGGCCGCGCCGGACCTTGCCGGGCAGTTGGCGGCCATCCGGGAACATGCCGGCCGTCTCTCCCATGATGCGGTGTGGGCCGGGCATCAGGGTCATGCCGCCGCCGACCTTTTCGCGGAGATGGAGGAGGCGGCGAGCGAAGGGCCGCGTCAGGCCGACATACGCGCGCTGCCTGCCCTGTTCGACCATCTTCTGGGCGGCCTTTCGGTTCGCCCGCCGCAGGGCGGCCACCCCCGGATCAGCATCCTCGGCCTGATCGAAGCGCGGCTGGTGCAGACCGACCTCATGATATTGGGCGGCCTCAACGAGGGCACATGGCCGGGGCTGCCCGCGCCCGATCCATGGCTCGCCCCGCGCATCCGCCGGGAAATCGGGCTGCCCGGGCTGGAAAGCCGCATCGGCCTTGCCGCCCATGATTTCGCCAGCGCCCTTGGCGCGCCGCAGGTGCTGATCACGCGCGCCCGGCGCGGCGCGGGCGGTCCGGCGGTCGCCTCCCGCTTCTGGCTGCGGCTGAAGGCCATGGCGGGGCCGCAATGGAAGAGCGCCGACCGCTATGCCGCTCTGACGCAGGCGATCGACCATGCGGAGGAGCACAGGCCCGCCCGACGTCCCGCGCCGGCGCCGCCTTCGTCGGTGCGTCCGAAGGTCATTCCGGTCACCGATGTCGACCGGCTGAAGGCCGATCCCTACGCCTTCTATGCCAAGCGCATCCTGCGACTGGCGCGGCTCGACCCGGTGGACGCCGATGCCGGACCCGCCTGGCGCGGCACGGCCGTGCATGAGATCCTCCAGCGATGGGCGGAGGAGGGCGACGGCGATCTGGCCGATCTGGAAGCGCGTGCGCGGGCGATGTTCGACCGGCCGGACGTCCACCCCTTGCTCAAGGCGCTCTGGCAACCGCGCCTTATCGAAGCGATACGATGGATCGCGGCGGAGGTGGCGAGCGATCTTGCCGCCGGGCGGAAGATCCTTTCGGTGGAAACGGAGGGCCGGGCGGAGATTGCCGGGGTGACGCTGACCGGAAAGGCCGACCGCATCGACCTGCTGCCGGACGGGAGGCTGGGCATAGTCGACTACAAGACCGGCAAGCCGCCCAGCGCGCGGCAGGTGAAGGCGGGCTATGCGCTGCAACTCGGCCTGCTGGGCCTGATCGCGGAGCACGGCGGCTTCCCCGGCACCGATGCCGCACCCGTGGCGGGCAGTTTCGAATATTGGTCGCTCGCGAAGAAGGGCGACGCATTCGGCTATCGCGAAAGCCCGGTCGACCCGCTGGGCAAGCGGGACAAGATCGTCACCGCCGACTTCACCTCCCAGGTTCATGCGCAGTTCGAGGAAATCGCCGCCGCCTGGCTCAACGGATCGGCGCCCTTCGATGCGCAGGTGAACCCGGAAGTCGCCAATTATGGCGATTATGACCAGCTCATGCGGCTGGAGGAATGGTATGGCCGGGACGATGGCTAGGAAGCACAACGCCCTGCAACCGCTGGCGGGTGCGCAGGCGCAGGCCGCCGCGCCCGATGCGCATGTGTGGCTGTCCGCATCGGCGGGCACGGGCAAGACCCATGTGCTGACCGCCCGCGTCTTCCGCCTGCTGCTTCAGGGGGTGCGGCCGGAAAATATCCTCTGCCTCACCTTCACCAAGGCGGGCGCGGCGGAAATGGCGGATCGCGTGCACGATCGACTCGCCGCCTGGGTGCTGATGGACGAGGCCGACCTTTTCCACGATCTGGATGCGCTGGGCGAGGAGTCCGGACCGGAAGCCCGCGACCGCGCCCGCCGCCTTTTCGCCGAGGTGCTGGAATCAACCGGCGGCGGGCTGCGCATCCAGACGATCCACGGCTTCTGCCAGCAGTTGCTGACGGCCTTTCCTTTGGAGGCCGGCCTGCCCCCCGGTTTCCGTCCGCTCGACCAGCGCGAGCAGGCGACGCTGGCGCGGCAGACGCTGGCCGACATGGTGGTGGTCGCGCAGGAGCAGGGGGACGAGGCCCTGATGGAGGCGTTGCAGGCGCTGAGCCTGCGCCTGGGGGAGGGCGGGGCCGAGAATTTCCTGCTGCGCTGCGCGGCCCGGCTGGACGCGCTGGACGCCTTGCCGGAGGACATCGCGCCCTGGCTGCTGCGGGAACTGGACCTGCCAGAAGGCGACATCGACGCGCATATTGCCGAACGATGCGCGGACGAGCTGTTCGATATGCGCACGCTCATCTGGATCGCGCAGGCCAATGCGGACTGGGGCACTGGACGGGCGCTGGAACGCTGCGACAGGATCGCGCGCTGGCGGGCTCTCGATCCAGCGGGACGAGCCGCTGCGCTGGCCGATCTCCACGCGGTCTGGGCAAAGGCGGACGGCGAGCCGATCTCGACCGCCAGGGGCTGGGCGCCTTCGGTGGACGGCTATGGCGATGCGATTGCGCGGATGCACGAATGCTGTTCCGGGCTGCTGGTCCTTCGGACTCGCGCAGCCTATGCCGCACTGCTCGCCAGGGCTTTGCATGCCGGCCGCGTCTATGCGCGGGCCTATGCGGAAGCCAAGCGCCTTGCAGGAGCCGTGGATTTCGACGACCTGATCGCCGATACGGCGCAACTTCTGTCCCAGCCGGGCATTGCCGACTGGATTCGCTACAAGCTCGACCAGCAAATCGACCATATATTGGTGGACGAGGCGCAGGATACCAATGTCAGCCAATGGCAGATCGTCGGCGCGCTGGCGGCGGAGTTCTTCGCGGGCGAGGGCGCCAAGGGCGACAGGGTGCGCACCATCTTCACGGTGGGCGACTTCAAGCAGGCGATCTTCGGATTTCAGGGGACGAGCCCCGAAGCCTTCCGCGCCGCGCAGATCGTCTTCCAACGCCATGCGGAGGACGCAAGCCATATATTCCACGACCTGTCGCTTCAGCACAGCTTCCGCTCGACGCCGGCCGTGCTGGATGTGGTCGACCGCACCATAGCGACCCTGCGCGCCGAACGCTTCGGCCTGGAGCCGGGCGAAGTCCGGCACATCAGCGCCAACCGCTTTCCGGGAGAAGTGCTGCTCTGGAAACCCGTCATCGCCGGCCTGTCCGACGATGCGGAGGGGGAGGAGGATTGGGCCGCCGATCAGGAGCGGGTGCTGGCCCAGACCATCGCGCGCCAGATCAGGCAGTGGATCGATGACGGGCTGATGCTGGAGAGCCGGGGCCGCCCCGTGACCGCGGGCGACATCATGATCCTGGTCCGCCGCCGTTCCGAACTGGCGCGCCTGATCGTCGCGCGCCTCTATGAGGAGAAGGTGGCGGTGGCGGGCATCGACCGCCTGCGCCTGAACGCGCCGCTCGCCGTGCGCGACCTGCTGGCGGCACTGCGTTTCGCCGTGCAGCCGGAGGATGACCTGAACCTGGCCGCGCTGCTGGTGTCGCCGCTGATCGGCTGGACGCAGGATGAACTGATGACCCGCCTCATCGGCCGCCGCGTCGGACTGTGGCAGCATCTGACAGCGACGTTGGACGATGCACTGCTGCACCCCTTGCGGCAGTTGCTGGCGCAGGCGGACTTCACCACCCCCTATCGCTATCTGGAGGCGATATTGTCCGGCCCGGTGGATGGCCGCCGCCGCCTGATCGAGCGTCTGGGGTCGGAAGCGGCCGATCCGATAGAGGAATTGCTGAACGCCGCGCTCGCCTTCGAGAATGACGATCATCCCTCGCTCCAGCGCTTCATCGACTGGTTCGACAGGGGCGAGGTGGAGATCGTGCGCGATGCCGCCGCGCAGGGCGACTCGCTCCGCCTGTTGACGGTGCACGGGGCGAAGGGACTGCAGGCGCCCATCGTCATCCTGGCCGACGCATGCCTCGATCCGGACGCAGGCAATCGCGCCGATTCGCTGGAGTGGAACGGCTTGCCGATCATCGCGCCGCGCAAGGGGGAGAGGCAAGGGGCGATCGGCCAAGTGGCCGAGGAGGCCAGCGCCGTTGAGCGCGCCGAACATTGGCGCCTGCTCTATGTCGCCCTGACCCGGGCGGAGGAAAGGCTGGTCGTCGCCGGCTCGCTCGGTCCCCGCGCCAGGGGCGAGGTCAAGCCCGAAAGCTGGTATGCCGCCGTTGAAGCGGCGCTCATTTCGCTGGACGCGGAATGGGAGGCCGATCCGCTCTGGGGCGCGCGGCGGAGCTGGCGCGGAAGCGAAATCCTGCCCGCCAGACCCCTGGAGACGGCTGTTGCGGAAAACCGGACGGCGCATGACGAACCGGATTGGCTCCGCCGCCGCGCCCCTGCCGAGGCGCGCCCTCCGCGTCCTCTGGCGCCCTCCGCTGCGGTGGAGGACGATGTGCCCTATCCGCCGCCGACCCCCGCGATGCGGGACGCGGCCGAACGCGGCCGCTGGCTGCACCGGCTGTTCGAAAGGCTGGCCGATGTGCCGCCGGATGCCCGCCGCTCCCGCGCCGACAACTGGCTGGCGCAACAGGGCCTTGGCGATCCGGCGCGGCGGCATGACGTCATGGAACAGGCATTGCGGGTGATCGAAGACCCGCGATTTGCCCCGCTGTTCGGCCCCGATGCGCTGGCGGAAGCGCCCATCGCCGCCGTGGTGGGCGAGGCGGTGATCGCCGGCACGGTCGACCGGCTGCGCATCGGTGACGATGCGGTGCAACTGGTCGATTTCAAGACCGGCCGCATATCGCCGCTGGTGGTGGAGGAGGTGCCATTGGCCCATGTGCGGCAGATGGCCGCCTATGCCGCCGCGCTCCAGGTGATCTTTCCGGGCCGCAGGATAGAGGCCGGCCTGCTCTACACATCCGCGCCGAGGCTGATTACCCTGCCGTCGGAACTGCTGGAGCGGCACAAGCCCGGCTTTCCGCCCGCGCAGGAGAATTTGCCGCTTCCGACCGTTGAGGCGGATGCGTCGCCATCCTAAATATCCGGCAACCGAAGGAGATACCCAAAATGGCTACCAAGGCAGTCACCGACCTCAGCTTCCAGCAGGACGTCATCAACGCGGACAAGCCCGTGCTCGTCGATTTCTGGGCGGAATGGTGCGGTCCGTGCAAGATGATCGGCCCCGCGCTGGAAGAGATTTCGGACGAGCTGGCTGACAAGGTCACCATCGCGAAGATCAATATCGATGAGAATCCCGATGCGCCCGGCCGCTATGGCGTGCGCGGCATTCCGACGATGATCCTCTTCAAAAATGGTGAAGCCGCCGCCACCAAGGTCGGCGCCGCGCCCAAGAGCGCGCTCAAGGGCTGGATCGAAAGCGTTCTTTGATAGCCTTCCCGCAAGGTGCCCCTGCAAAGGCAGGGGCATTTTGCCTCAAGTCAGCGGGATCATGACCGTCCCGGCATAGGCGGGTCTTTCGCGCAGCCTGTCATACCAGTCCCGCACATGGGGCACGTCCGGCCGTTCCATGTCCAGCGTGAAGAAGCTGTGCGCATAGACGCCCATCGGCACGTCCGCGACGCCGAAGCTTTCGCCCGACAGCCAGCGCTGCCCAGCCAGGGCGCGGTCGAGGATCAGCATCGCCTCTCCCGATTGCCGCGCCGACTCAGCCACCGCCTCCATGTCGCGATCTTCCACTTTCCTGCGGACGAGGTTCAGAAAGGCGCCCCGCTGCGCATCGGCAAAGCTGAACTGCCAGTCCATCCATTTGTCGCCCTGGGCCCGTATCGCCGGATCGGTGGGCCACATGCCTTCCGGGGCATGGCGTGCCGCCAGATAGCGCAGGATCGCATTGGATTCCCACAGCACCATGTCGCCGTCCTGGATCGTCGGGACCAGCCGGTTGGGGTTCATCGCGACATAGGCGTCGCTCATCCCGAACTGACCGCCGACGTCGTGCCGGACATAGGGCAGGCCGATTTCACTGGCGAACCAGGCGACCTTCTTCACATTATGCGAGTTCAGGCGTCCCCAGATCGTCAGCATGCCCATCCTTCCCTTCTTCAGCGGAACAACCGGTCCGCCGCCAGATCCCAGAGGCGCGGGGATGAAGCCCCCAGCAGCCCGCGCCGCAAATCGCCCACGACATAAGGCGATCCGTCCAGCCGCTGGCACAGGCCGCCCGCTTCGTTCACGAACAGCGTTCCCGCCGCATGATCCCAGGGCAGGGTGCGGGCAAAGACCGACAGGTCATTCTGTCCCAGCACCAGGCGCGGATATTGCTCGGCGGCGCAGCGGGGAATATCCACCAGCCGGAAAATGGCCTCCGACCGGCGTCTGACGTCGGCGCGCTCCTCCTCCGTCATGAAATAGACGGCAAGCGCCGCGATCGGCAGCGGTTCGCCGCTCTCCCGCGCATAGACCTGCTCCCCGTCGATATGGCTGCCGGCGCCCAATATGGCGTGGCACAGGCGTCCGGTCAGTGGGTCCAATATCCACCCGGCCAGGATCGTTCCTGCGTCCGCCAGCGCGACCATGATGCCGAAGGGCGGCCTTCCGGCGGCGAAATTCCCGGTCCCGTCGATCGGGTCGATGATCCAGTTCAGCCCTTCGCCGGCACGGTCCAATATGGCGGGGTCGGCGGCGCAGGCTTCCTCCCCGATGATGCCGGCTTCCGGCAGGATCGCCGCCAATCCTTCCGCCAGCCGGATTTCGCTTTCCCTGTCCGCGATGGTGACGAAATCGTCGGCCGCCTTCTCGCTGATCTCATGGCTGGCGAGGTTGCGGTAGCGCGGCATGACAACGTCCCGCCCCACCTCGCGCATCAGCGCCACGACCGGTTCATGCAATTCCGTCGGCATCAGGGCCGTCCTTTTCTCAACTGCGATAATCCGCGTTGATCGAAATATAGCCATGGGTCAGGTCGCAGGTCCAAACCGTCGCCCGGCCGTCGCCCAGCCCCAGATCGACGCCGATCGCTATGTCCTGCCCCTTGAGATGCGCGGCCACCGGCGCCTCGTCATAGCCCTCGACCGCCAGACCGCCCGACGCCACCTGGGTTGCGCCGAAACGGATGGAAAGCCTGTCGCGATCCGCAGGCTCTCCAGCCTTGCCGATCGCCATGACCACGCGGCCCCAATTGGCGTCCTCGCCCGCAATGGCGGTCTTCACCAGCGGCGAGTTGGCGATGGAAAGGGCGATGCGATGCGCGCTGGCGTCGCTTTCCGCGCCCTCGACGGCGATCTCGACGAATTTCGTCGCGCCTTCGCCGTCGCGCACCACCAGATGCGCAAGCTGGCGGCAGAGATCGTCCAAGGCGGCCGCGAAGGCGTCCGCCCCGGCATCCTCCATGGAGGCGAGCGGCGCATTGCCCGCCTTGCCGGTGGCGAAGGCCAGCACCGTATCGCTGGTGGAGGTGTCGCTGTCGACGGTGATGCAGGAAAAGCTCGTCCGGTTGGCGGCGGACAGCATCTGCTGCAACAGCTTGGGATCGATGGCCGCGTCGGTGAAGATATAGCCCAGCATCGTCGCCATGTCCGGCGCGATCATGCCGGACCCCTTGATGATCCCGACAAGCTCGACCCGCGTGCCGCCGATCATGGCGGAGGCGCGGGCGCCCTTGGCATAGGTGTCGGTCGTGCCGATGGTGGTCGCCGCATCCTCCCAGCCGCAGGGCGCGGCGGCAAAGGCGGCTTCCAGCCCCGCCTCTGCCTTGTCCACCGGCAGCGGAACGCCGATCACCCCGGTGGAGGAGATGAAGACGTCCGACGGCTGGCAGTCCAGATGGTTCGCGACCTTGGCGGCAATGGCCTCCACCGCCGCGCGGCCCCGGTGCCCGGTGAAGGCATTGGCATTGCCCGCATTCACCACCAGAGCCCGTGCGGAACCGAGCGGAATGGCGTCCCGGCACCATTCGACTTCCGGGGAAGGGCATTTGCTCTGCGTCGTGACTCCCGCGACCGCCGTGCCTTCGCTCAGCTCGACATAGGTGAGGTCGCAGCGATCCCAATTCTTGTATCGCGCCCGCGCTACGCGAGCCGTGACGCCTGCAACGGGCGGAAGGTCGGGGAAAGCGGCGGGGGCGAGGGGGGAGCGTTCAGTCATGCCCGTCGCTTAGCGCAATATGCCCGCCCGTCAACGGCGAGATGGGCGGATATAGAGCTTTCCGACGCCGTCCGGCATGGCCAGCATCCGGTAGGCGCGCCGCTTCGCATAGGCGATCAGGCTGTCGTCGGGCCGCAGCGGCAGTTTGCGAGTCCCCATTTCATATCCGACCAGGATCGCCTCGGGCGGATCGCGGTCCAGATCGGCCAGGGTCGCCGGTATCATGGCATGGATGCGCCGGGCTTCCGCGCCCTCCATCGTCCATCCCGTCCGGTACACGAAGGGGCCCGGCGCGAACCGCCGGTCGATGTTGAGCCCGCTGTCGACCAGTTGCTGGGGCGAAAGGGTGACGATCTCGTCGTCGCCGGTCAGCCTGCGCACCTGCGCGCCGGCCCAGCGCGCATGGTCGCTCGCCGCCAATATCGGCGATCCATGACCCGCCATGGCGATGACATGGCGGGTCGCCGGCAGCAGCCCCGGCACGGCGGACAGGCAGAGCGATGCGATCAGGACCGGACGGGCGCGACGGGGCCAGGCCCGTGCGTCGTCCAGCATGAAGCCGAGCGCCAGGCCCAGCGGCGGCAGCAACGGCATCACATATTGAAGCTGGGACGGCGTCGGCAGCGCGGCCCCGATCAGTCCGCCGCCGATCATCCAACAGGCAAGGCGCCTTTCGGGCGGACCGGCCCGGCCGCGACTTGCCCATCCATGGGCGATGATGGCTGCCAGGCTGAGCAGCGCCGGCCCCCGCCAAAGATATTTGGCGAGATCCCCGAACTTCTCGCCCCATGACAGTTCGTCGCCCGCGCCATTGGCTGCATACCAGGCAAAGGGGCCGCTCGCCGCAAAGGTGACGACTCCATAGAAAAAGGCGGCCGGCGCAAGGGCGCAGGCGACGAGCATGGGCGCAAGCCCCGCCAGCGCGCCAAGGGCCAGCCAGGCGGCATGGCGCGGGCGGGCCAGCAATGCAAAGCCGCCGACCGCCGCCCCCAACGGGATGAAATTGAGCTTGGCGGCGACGGCAAGCCCGAAGAACAGCCCCGCTCCGAACCAATGGCGTCGCCCACCGGCCTGCAGCGCAATCACCGAAAGAAGCATCGCCAATGTGGCCAGCATGGTGGGCAGCATGTCGTTGCGGGTCACGCTCGCGGTGAATTGAAAGGCGGCGGTCGCGGCGATGAAGGCAGTCGCAAGGGCCGCGCTGGCGCGCGATATGCCCGCGCGCCGTTGCGCGAAATGGAGCAGCAGCAGCGTGATCAGGGCGCAGGCCGCCGTGGCGAGCCGCATGGCGACCAGCATCCTGCCCGGGAAACCGACGGCCAGGGGCGCGAACAGCCAGGCATGAAGCGGCGGTTGCAGGTACAGGAAGTCGCGATAGATCAGCAGGTGCGAGCTGAACCATGCGCCTGCTATATATTGGCTCTCGTCATGATCGAACGGCGTCGCAAGCGCCGCGATCCCGAACCACAGCAAAGCCGCGGCCGTCGCCGCCACAGGCAAGGTCGCGCCGCGCGGTTCCATGCGGGCAGGGCTGGAGATCATCGTCAAATCGCTCTCATTCCTCAGGCTTCGGCACCGGCGCCGTCACTGGACGCCGCGATCCGCCCATATCCTGCTTCCGCCCATGTCCGGCACGGAAAAATCCGCTTGATCGCTCATTATTACGCCCTCGCGACATACCCGCTCTGATTGACTAACGCCCGTGCGCGCCCTAAATCGCCGCGCATGTCCGCGTGCATCGCCCCAAAGGCGTGCGCGTCCCCTTTTGTCAGGAACTTGCATGTTCGGCGCACTCGCCAAGTCTATTTTCGGCTCCTCCAACGACCGCTACGTGAAGTCGCTGGGCAAGACCGTCGAACAGATCGCCTCTTTCGAACCCACCATCTCGGCCATGACGGACGAGGAACTGACGGCGCAGACCCTGCGGTTCCGGGAACGGCTGGCGCAGGGCGAGACGCTGGACGACCTGCTGCCCGAAGCTTTCGCCACGGTGCGCGAGGCCGCCAGGCGGACGCTGGGCCAGCGCCATTATGACGTGCAGATGGTGGGCGGCATCGTGCTTCATCGCGGCGAGATCGCGGAAATGCGCACCGGCGAGGGCAAGACGCTGGTCGCGACGCTCGCCACCTATCTGAACGCGCTGGAGGGGAAGGGCGTCCACGTCGTCACGGTGAACGACTATCTGGCCAGCCGCGACTGCGAATGGATGGGGCAGGTCTATCGCTTCCTGGGCCTCACCACGGGCGTCATCGTGCCGAACCTGTCGGAAGACCAGCGGCGCGAGGCCTATAACGCCGACATCACCTATGCGACGAACAACGAACTCGGCTTCGACTATCTGCGCGACAATATGAAATATGACCGCGCATCGATGGTGCAGCGGCCGTTCAACTTCGCCATCGTCGACGAGGTGGACTCGATCCTGATCGACGAAGCGCGCACGCCGCTGATCATCTCCGGCCCCACCGACGACAAGTCGGAACTCTATGTCGCCGTCGACGCGATCGTGAAGCGGCTGGACGACAGCGACTATGAGAAGGACGAGAAGCAGCGCACCGTCACCCTGACGGAGGACGGCACCGAGAAGATCGAGCGCATGCTGGAGGAGGCCGGGCTGCTGCAAGGCGCCAACCTCTATGATTTCGAGAACACCGCCGTCGTCCATCACGTCAACCAGGCGCTGCGCGCGAACGTCATGTTCCGCCGCGACATCGATTACATCGTCAAGGACGGCAAGGTCATCATCATCGATGAATTCACCGGCCGCATGATGGACGGCCGCCGCTGGTCGGACGGCCTGCACCAGGCGGTGGAAGCCAAGGAAGGCGTGAATATCGAGCCGGAGAACCAGACGCTCGCCTCCATCACCTTCCAGAATTATTTCCGCATGTACCCCAAGCTTGGCGGCATGACGGGCACGGCCGCGACCGAAGCGACCGAATTCTACGAAATCTACAAGATGAACGTCGTCACCATCCCGACCAACCGGCCGGTGCAGCGTGTCGATGAGGAAGACAGCTTCTACAAGAATCTGGAGGACAAGTTCCGCGGCATCGCCAAGACCATCAAGGTCCATGCGGAGCAGGGCCAGCCGGTCCTCGTCGGCACCGTGTCGATCGAAAAGTCGGAAATGCTGTCCGAATTCCTGACGCAGGAAGGGGTGAAGCACGCCGTCCTCAATGCCCGCTTCCATGAGAGCGAAGCGCATATCGTGGCGCAGGCGGGCCGCAAGGGCGCCGTCACCATCGCCACCAACATGGCCGGGCGCGGCACCGACATCAAGCTGGGCGGCAATCTGGAATTCCGCGTCGAGGACGAGCTGCGGGACATGCCGGAAGGCCCGGAGCGCGAAGCCGCCATCGCCCGCATCGATGCCGAGATCGAGGCGGAGAAGCAGGAAGTGCTCGCCGCCGGTGGCCTCTTCGTGCTGGGCACGGAACGCCATGAAAGCCGCCGCATCGACAATCAGCTTCGCGGCCGCTCGGGCCGTCAGGGCGACCCCGGCCTGTCGCGCTTTTATCTCAGCCTCGACGACGACCTGATGCGCATCTTCGGCCCGGACACGATGTTCGCGAAGATGATCCGCTCCAATCTGGAAGATGGCGAGGCGCTGCCGCCCTCGAAATGGCTCAGCAAGGCGATCGAGACTGCGCAGAAGAAGGTCGAGGCGCGCAACTACGACATCCGCAAGCAGGTCGTCGAATATGACGACGTCATGAACGACCAGCGCAAGGTCATTTACGAACAGCGCAGCGACATCATGGATGCGGAGACGGTGGACGATGTCGTCACCGACATGCGGCATGAGACGGTCAATGATCTGGTCGGCGCGTCCTGCCCGCCGGGCACCTACCCCGAACAGTGGGACATGGAGCGGCTGAAGGCCCGCACGGCCGAAGTGCTGAACCTGGAACCCGATTTCGACGGCTGGCTGGCTGAGGACCATGTCGATCCGGAAATGATCGAGGAACGGCTGAGGGCCCTGGCCGACGAGGCCGTGGCCGACAAGGTCAAGGAACTCGATCCAGAAAACTGGCACATGATCGAGAAGTCGATCCTGCTCCAGAGCCTGGACCATCACTGGAAGGAGCATCTGTCGACTCTCGACGCGCTCCGCCAGGTCGTCCATCTGCGCGCCTATGCGCAAAAGACGCCGATCAACGAATATAAGCAGGAAGCTTTCGCCCTGTTCGAACGCATGCTGGGCAATATCCGCGAGGATGTGACCGGCTCCATCGCCCGCGTCCAGTTCCGCATGGAAGAGCCGCTGCCGGAATTCGACCTGCCGGTCCTGCCCGACTTCATCACCACCCATATCGACCCCTTTTCGGGCGAGGATAATAGCGGCGACATCGAAGGCGGGCAGATCAGCGGGATCACGACCACCCTGCCGCGTCCGCCGGCGGGCGGACAGGGCGGGGAGTTTGCCAATCTGGACATCAGCCGCAATGCGCCATGCCCCTGCGGCTCGGGCCAGAAATACAAGCATTGCCACGGCGCACTCAGCTAGGCTGTGTGGGGATTCAGCCCATGGCGGGCTGCAATTGGCGACTTTCTGCTTGGAAGAATGCGACAGCAGGAAACCGGAGCGTGCGACCTGCGCCCGATTTGACGCAGCGCGCTCCGGAATAAGCCCGTCGTTTCAACAATGGGCATGCTGAACCGGCTTCAGCAGGACGAAGGGAATAATCCGGGGCAATCGCGCGATATGGCTGAATGCCGATACAGCCTAATCGCCGGCCCCGTCCCCATGCAGTTTCGCCCATAATTGGGCTGTACCCGCTTCCTGCGCCTTGTTCACATATTGGGCGGCGATCAGCCAACCCTTGATCGGTCGCAACGGAAGCACTGTCGTCAGGATCAGCACCGGGACACCGACGGCCAGATGCACCCAAAGGCCCGGCCGCGCCAAAATCTCCAGCATGATGATGAAGACCACGCCCGGAACGCAGGCGAATAGCTGCACGAATACGGCCGGCCCGTCCGCCGGATCGGCAAAATCATAATTCAGCCCGCAAATCTCGCAATGATCGCGCACCGTAAGGAAGCCGCGGAAGATATGTCCCTCGCCGCATCGGGGACAACGGCCGAAGGGGCCGGTCTCCATTGGAGAAAGCCGCTTCCAGCGACCTTCCATTTCCGCCGCCGGTTGCATCGTTGTTATCCTGTCCGTGTCGCTCATCGTCATGCCATTCTGCCTGTCGCAGAAATGTCGTCATATCCTGCGGATTTTCAATTGGGCTTTTTGCCCCAGGGCAGTCTGCCCCCGCTCATGGAATTGACGTTACGGAAAGCAGCGTTCTACCTTTGGGTAGATTGCCAAGAACATCTGCACCTGCTAATCCGGGGAGGATTTGGATGCCCGACAGCAAACAAATCGCGCTCCCGGCTTTCCCTTGCCCGGGAGCGCTTTTTTATTTGCAATGCATTGCGACGACAAAAGTTCCCGCCAGCCTGATGGCCGATAGACCATGGATAATGGGCATGAAGCCGATCAGGGCTCCCGCTCCATCGCATCATGAAGGACCTGATCGGGACAGGACATGGCAAGGGCCCTGACCTTGTAGCGCAGCGCAAGTTCGCGATGGACCGCAACCTCCTGCGACGAAGCGCTGCGCCTTTCGGCAGCATCGGCTTTCGCGGCTTCTTCTCTTGCGCGCCGGAACATGTAGCGCGCATCGCTATCGGCAGACATCGTCACCTCCGATGATTGTCGACCGCTTCTAGCATGAAGAAAACCGCCGTGCTTTAACGGGGATCAAATTGGATGGCGGACAGGGTGGGATTCGAACCCACGGTGAGCGTGAACCCACGGCGGTTTTCAAGACCGCTGCCTTAAACCACTCGGCCACCTGTCCGTCGCCACGCTTCCGGGAGCGATTTCCAGCCGATCGAACCGATCGCTGGTCGGGAAATCGCGGAAAACAGCGCAACGATCCGATTCAGTCAGATCGAAACCCGCTCTAGCGAACCCGGCGGCCTTGCCAAGCGTAAAAATGGCGGGAAGGCGGTTTCATCGCCCGAATGGCGCCGTGCGCCATTAAGGGGATTCACGCCACGCCATCCCTGTGCAACAAAAGGGCTTAAGGAGATTCTTCAATGCGTTCGTCGATCATGTCGCTGTTGCTGGGGCTCGCCGCCGTCATGGTGGGCGGTCTGACGGCGGACAGCGTCAGCGCGCAGGAGGATGTCGCCTTTCGCGCCTATCTGGAATCTCTCCGCCCGAAGGCGCGGACCATGGGCATCCGGGATACGACGCTGGACAGCGTTTTCCCGGGCCTGACCCCCAATCCCCGCGTGGTTCAGCTCGACCAGAACCAGCCTGGCGGCGGCGCCTACGCCCCCATTCCCAATTTCGAGCCATATCGCCGCCAGCATGTCGACGCGGCGCGCATCGGCCGGGGCCGCACGGCCTATCTCGCCAACCGCGCCCGGCTCGCCCGGATCGAGGCGGAGACCGGCGTGCCGGAGGAGGTCATGGTCGCCATTTACGGCCATGAGACAAATTACGGCGCCTATACCGGCGATTTCGACCTGATCCGCTCACTCGCGACCCTTTCCTATGAGGGGCGCCGCCGGACATTGTTCGAACCGGAACTGCTGGCGACGCTCAAAATGCTGGACAATGGCGTGCCGCGCAGTCGCCTGGTGGGCAGTTGGGCGGGCGCGACCGGTTATCCCCAGTTCCTGCCCAGCGTCTATCTGCGGTTGGGCAAGGACGGCGACGGCGACGGACGGGTCGACATCTGGAACAGCGAAGCCGACGCGCTCGCCTCCATCGCCAATTATTTCGTCCATGCCGGATGGCGCCGGGGCCAGCCGTGGGGCATTGCGGTGTCCGTGCCCGCCGGTCTCGACCGCTCCGGCCTTGCCGCCCGCACCAGCCCCGCCCGCTGCCCGCGCGTGTTCAACCGGCATAGCCGCTGGCTCAGCATGGCCGAATGGCGGCGCATGGGGATCGTGCCCAGCGGTGGCGGCTGGCCCGCCGACCGGGTGATGGCGACGCTGCTGGAACCCGATGGGCCGGGCAAGACGGCTTATCTGCTCACCAGCAACTACCGGGCGATCCTCGACTATAATTGTTCGAATTTCTACGCATTGTCGGTCGGCCTGCTCGCCGACGCGGTGAAGCAATAGAGCGCTTTGCTATTGGTCCTGCCATGGCTAATGAATGCGCTAGGCACTCGAAGAATCCACCAGTCCGAAGGCAATCCTGCATGAAGAAGTCCATCGCCGCCCTCCTGTTCGTCGGGTTGCTCTCCACGCCGCTGACCGCCGCCGCGCCGCCCTATAGCAGCGAAGCGCCGATCGCCTATATGAAGGACCTGTCGTCAGGCGCGGTGCTCTATAACAAGGGTGGCGACACGCGGATGCCGCCTGCCTCCATGGCGAAGATGATGACGGCCCATGTCGCCTTCCGCCTGATCCAGAAGGGCGACCTGAAGCTCGACCAGAAATTCACCGTCCGCCCGGAAACCTGGCAGCAATGGCATGGCCCGCAGGCCGGTTCGACCATGTTCCTGTCGCCGGGCGAGCAGGTGTCGGTGGAAAATCTGCTGCACGGCATCGTCACCCTTTCCGGCAATGACGCCTGCGTCGTGCTGGCGGAGGGCATTGCCGGGACCGAGCAGGCCTTCGTCGCGCTGATGAATCAGGAGGCGAAGCGTCTGGGCCTCAAGAACAGCAATTTCGGCACCAGCAATGGCTGGCCGGACGAAGGCGTCACCTATGTCACCGCCGCCGACCTGGCGACGCTGGCCGAAGCGACGATCGAGGAAACGCCCAACCTCTACAAGAAATTCTACGCCACGCGCAGCTTCACCTGGGGCAAGACGATGGGCGGCGCGGACATCGAGCAGGGCAACCGCAATCCCATATTGGGCAAGGTGGCCGGGGCCGACGGGCTCAAGACCGGGCATACCCAGGAAGCGGGTTTCGGCTTCACCGGATCGGCCGAGCAGGAGGGGCGTCGTCTGGTCATGGTCGTCGCGGGCCTCACCAGCTTCAATCAGCGGATTGCTGAATCCGTGCGCTTCATGGACTGGGGCTTCCGCGCATGGAAGGCGCAGCCGCTGTTCAGGAAGGACCAGACCGTCGAGACCGCCGAAGTGCAGCTTGGCAGCGCGACCAGCGTGCCGCTGGTGGCGCCGCAGGACATGGCCGTGACCCTGCCTCGCGCCGCATCGTCCAACATCTCGGTCAAGGTCGCCTATACCGGCCCGATCAAGGCGCCCATCGCCAAGGGGCAGAGGATCGCGCAACTGATCGTTTCGACCCCCGATACCCCGCCGCAGATCCTGCCGCTGGTCGCCGGCGAGGATGTCTCCGAAGCCGGCATTTTCGGCCGCCTGTGGAACGGGCTGAAGTCGTTCTTCGGGTGACCGACGCCCGGACGACAGGGGGGCGCTTCATCTCTCTGGAAGGCGGGGAGGGCGCGGGCAAGTCGACCCAGTTGAGCGCGCTTGCCGCGGCCCTGCGCGCGCGCGGCCTGGAAGTGGTGGAAACCCGCGAACCCGGCGGCAGCGAAGGGGCGGAGGCCATTCGGGCCCTCCTGCTGACCGGTGGCGCGGACCGCTGGAGCCCTCGCGCCGAAGCGCTGCTGTTCGCCGCTGCCCGTGCCGATCATGTCGAAAAGACGATCCGCCCGGCGCTGGAGCGCGGCGCATGGGTGCTTTCCGACCGCTTCCTGGACAGCAGCCGCGCCTATCAGGGCATGGGTTCGCTGACCGACGCGGACATATTGGCGCTTCACCGGATCGGCAGCGACGGTTTCCTGCCCGACCGGACGCTCTTCCTCACCCTGGCGGAGGAGGAGGCGAGCGCTCGCGCCCAATCCCGCGATGGAGATGCTGCGGACAGGATCGGTGGGCGTGACCGGGACTTTCACCGGGCCGTCTCGACCGCCTTCCATCGGTTCGCGCAGCAGGAACCGGCGCGCTTCTTGACCGTCGATGCCTCTGGCGAAGCCGAAGCCGTGACGGCAAGGCTGCTGCATGCCTTGCAGGACCTGCTGCCATGACGCCGCTGCTCGGCCATGACGGGCAGGCCCGCACCCTGCTCGGCGCGGCGCGAAGCGGCCGCCTGCACCATGGCTGGATATTGGCCGGCCCACGCGGCATCGGCAAGGCAAGCTTCGCCCGCGCCATGGCGCTGCGCCTGCTGGCGGAGGCAGCGGGCCCGGCCATCGCGGCCGACGGGCTGGACGTGCCGCACGACCACCCGATCCGCCGTCTGTTCGAAGCCGACGCCCACCCCGACTATGCGGAGCTTTTCTGCCTGGAAAGGGAAAGCGGCACAGCGCGCAACATCACGGTCGATCAGGTCCGGGGCCTGCAGCGCCTGATCCAGTCGGCTCCCTCCATGTCCTCGCGGCGGATCGTCGTCATCGACAGCGCCGACGATCTGGAGCGCGGCGCGGCCAATGCGTTGCTCAAGAATCTGGAAGAGCCGCCAGCCGACATGCTGTTCCTGCTGGTCAGCCATGCGCCCGGCCGCCTGCTGCCGACCATCCGCTCCCGCTGCCGCACCCTGCGCTTCGACAGCTTGGGTGAGGATGCCATGCGGAGCATCCTGCACAAGGCGGACGCACGCCTGTCTCCGGACGAACTGACGGCGCTGGTCCGCGCAGGCGAGGGGTCTCCCGGCAAGGCATTGCGCTATGCCGGCCTCAAC
This sequence comes from Sphingobium sp. SA916, assembly GCF_002894065.1. NCBI lineage: Bacteria > Pseudomonadati > Pseudomonadota > Alphaproteobacteria > Sphingomonadales > Sphingobiaceae > Sphingobium > Sphingobium sp. SA916. The sequence goes on along the minus strand of NZ_LXYF01000022.1, from coordinate 54,216 downwards.
ATAGCGGACATCGAGCATTCGCTGGCGGCGATCGCCGCCGATGGCGACCCCGGCAATCGCCATCGGCTGATCCTGGCCAAGATGCTTTCATCAAAGAGCGCACGGCCCCGTTATGAGGCCTTTCTGGAGCGTGCCCCGGCCTTCATCGCGGCGGCGGCGCGCCAGCGGCAGGGGGACGATCTCGGCAAGGCGCTGGACCATTGGGAAGCCGCCCGTCAGCTTGCAGGCGGAGCCATCATCCTGTCGCTCGAACCGGGGGCGGTGGTTTTCGAACTGGCGGGGCATGTTGCGGCCCTTGCCCGCTGAAAAGCGGCTTTGCGCAAGGGCTAACACCCGCTAGGGAGGGCCCATGTCCAAGCCCTATACCATCACGACCGCTATCAGCTACCCCAATGGCCGCCCGCATATCGGCCACGCCTATGAAGTGATCGCCACCGATGCGATCGCCCGTTTCCAGCGGATGATGGGCCGCGACGTCTTCTTCCAGACCGGCACGGACGAACATGGCCTGAAAATGGCCCAGACCGCCCGCGGCCGGAACATGGAGCCACGCGCGCTTGCCGATGAAATGTCCGGATATTTCAGGGCTATGAACGACGGTCTGAATATCAGCTATGATCGTTTCATCCGCACCAGCGAGCCGGATCACCATCGCGCCAGCCAGGCGATCTGGCAGGCGATGGAGGCCAATGGCGACCTCTATCTCGGCCGGTATGAAGGCTGGTATTCGGTGCGCGACGAAGCCTTTTACGACGAAAAGGAACTGATCGAAGGGGAGGGCGGGCAGAAGCTCTCGCCCCAGGGCACGCCGGTGGAATGGACGGTGGAGGAAAGCTGGTTCTTCCGCCTGTCCGCCTATCAGCAGAAGCTGCTGGACCTCTACGCCAGCCAGCCTGATTTCATCCAGCCCGACAGCCGCCGCAATGAGATCATGCGCTTCGTCGAAGGCGGACTGTCCGACCTCAGCGTGTCGCGCACCAGCTTCGACTGGGGTGTGAAGGTGCCGGGGAGTGACGGCCATGTCATGTATGTGTGGGTGGACGCGCTCACCAATTACATCACCGGCTGCGGCTATCCCGACGATGCCGAACGCATGGCCCGTTACTGGTCGGAAGGAGGCGACATCACGCATATTATCGGCAAGGATATCGTGCGTTTTCATACCGTTTACTGGCCGGCTTTCTTGATGAGCGCGAAGCTGCCTTTGCCCAAGCAGGTGTTCGGCCACGGCTTCCTCCTCAACCGGGGGGAGAAGATGTCGAAGTCGCTCGGCAATGTGGCCGATCCGATGGAACTGGCGGAGCGCTTCGGCGTGGACCAGCTTCGCTATTTCCTGCTGTCGGAAGTCACCTTCGGCAATGACGGCAGCTACAGCGCGGAGGCGATCGTCGCCCGTTCGAACAGCGACCTCGCCAATAGTTTCGGCAATCTCGCCCAGCGGACGCTGAGCTTCATCGCGAAAAATCTCGAAGGCCGTCTGCCTTGGGGCGGTAGTTCTGAAACGCGCGAAGATATCGAACTGCTTTCAACCGTTCGCAGGGAGATCGTTTCGCTGGAGAGCGAATTTGCAAGTCTTGCTCCTTCGGACGGTATTCAATCTTGGATGCGCGCGGTCTTTGCTTGCAACGCCTACATAGATGCGCAAGCGCCTTGGTCGTTGCGCAAGACTGATCCTGCACGCATGGAAGCAGTTCTAGCTGTCCTCTATGTAGCTATAGGAGAACTTGCTGTAGCCATTTTGCCAGTTATCCCGGCGAGTGCGAACGCGCTACTTGATCAGTTGGGTATCCCGCCGAATATCCGCAACTATCAGGGTCTCCGCTCTCAGTGGTATCAGGCGCTCGTGGAACAAAGCTTTACGCTCACGCCGCCCAAGCCGCTTTTCCCGCGCCTCGAACTGCCCGTCGAAGAGGCATAGGCCATGTTCATCGACAGCCATTGCCACTTGAATTACAAAGGGTTGATCGAGGATCAGCAGAATGTGCTCGAACGGGCGCGTGGCGCCGGCGTAGGCCTGATGCTCAACATCGCCACGCGCGAAAGCGAGTGGGACGATGTGCTGGACACCGCGTTGCGCGAACCCGATGTCTGGGCGACCGTCGGCATCCATCCGCATGAGGCAGACGAGCATCCGCATGTCGATACGGCGAAGCTCGTTGAACGCGCTTCCCACCCGCGCATCGTCGGCATAGGCGAGACCGGCCTCGATTATTATTACGACCATAGCGACCGCGAGCGGCAGCAACGCAGCTTCCGCGCCCACATCGCCGCTTCCCGCGAAACCGGCCTGCCGCTGATCGTCCACACCCGCGATGCGGAGGAGGACACGCTCGCGATCATGCGCGATGAAATGGGGAAGGGAGCCTATGGCGGGGTCATCCACTGTTTCACCGCCAGCGGCGCCTTTGCCGATGCGGCGATGGAACTGGGTTTCCTTATCAGCATTTCGGGTATCGTGACCTTCAGGAACGCCAGGGATTTGCAGGAAACCGCCGCGCGCCTGCCGCTCGAAAGCCTGCTGATCGAGACCGACTCCCCGTTCCTCGCGCCGGTTCCCCATCGCGGCAAGCCCTGCGAACCGGCGTTCGTGGCGGACACTGCCCGTTTCCTGGCGAATTTGCGGGGCGAGAGCGTCGAGCAGTTGGCCGAGGCGACGTCAGCCAATTTCCGCAAGCTGTTCAGCAAGGCGGCATGAGCCTCAAGCTCACCATCCTGGGCAGCGGCACCTCTTCGGGCGTCCCCCGGATCGGCAATGACTGGGGCGCATGCGACCCGCAGGAGCCGAAGAACCGCCGCACCCGGGCGTCGATCCTGATCGAAAGCCCCACGACCCGGCTGCTGATCGACACATCACCGGATATGCGCGCCCAGTTGCTGGCGGCCGATGTCGTGCAGATCGACGCCATATTGTGGACGCATGACCATGCCGACCACAGCCACGGCCTGGACGATGTCCGTCAGCTTTACCATCATCGGGGCACGCCCGTGCCCGGCTATGCGCGCCCTCAGACGCTCCGCCTGCTCCGCGAACGCTTCGGCTATGCCTTCGAAGGGCGTCACGGTTATCATCCGACGATCGAACCCCATGCGCTGCCGGATGGCCTGCGCATCGGGGACATCGGCATCGCCTGCATGGATCAGCCCCATGGCGAGATATTCTCCACCGGCTTCCGCTTCACGCATGATGGTCATTCCATTGGCTATGCCACTGATTTCCATGACATAACGGTCGACATGCTGGCGCTGTACGATGGGCTGGACATCTGGGTTGTCGATGCCCTGCGGGAAAAGCCGCATCCGACCCACGCGCATCTGGCGCTTACCCTGGATGCCGTGCAGGCCGTACGCCCCCGCCGTGCCATATTGATCCATATGGACCAGAGCATGGATTATGCGACGCTCCGCCGGACACTCCCCGAAGGCGTCGAACCGGGCTATGACGGGCTGGTGGCCGAACTGGGCGCGACATAGGGGGCGGGGCAGGGGATGGATGGCGATCAGGCAATGTCCAGTCTCTGGTATGTGCTGGCGCTTGTCCTGGTCGGGTCGGCCTTGATTGCCCGGCGCGCCCCGATGGGCGGGCTCATGCGCATGGCCATGTTCTGGATCGTCATCTTCGCCGTCCTCCTCGGGCTGTTCAAGGCTGGCGAGAAGTTCGGTCTGTTTTCCAGCCGCTTATATGGGGCAGGGGACGAATCCCCTCCATTGTCGACCAATGCCGCGTCGACCAATGCCGCGCCGGCGGCCTTGCCGTCCGCGCATGTGGAGGGACAGGCCTTGCGAATCCCGGTCGCGCCCGACGGTCATTATTGGGTGGAGGGAATGGTCAACGGGAACCCGACGCGCTTTCTGATCGACAGCGGCGCCAGCGTCACCGCCCTGTCGGTGGAGGCGGCCCGCAGTTCCGGCCTGAATTTCGACCTGAACGCGCCCGGCGTCAGCATGATGACCGCCAACGGCAAGATCGACGCCAAGCGCTCGACCATCGCCACGCTGGTGGTCGGCCCGATCCGGGCCAGCGATCTCGACATCGTCGTTTCCCCGGCTTTCGGAGAGGTCAATGTGATCGGCATGAACATGCTGTCGCGCCTGAAAAGCTGGTCCGTGCAAAATGGAGAGATGGTGCTGACCCCATGACGTCATCGACCGCAGCACCCGATCAGCGTCAGCGCCTGAAGGCCATCATCGGCGGCTCCACCGGCAATCTGGTCGAATGGTATGACTGGTATGCCTATTCCGCCTTCACCCTCTATTTCGCCCAGCATTTCTTCCCGAGCGAGGACCGCACGGCGCAATTGCTGAGTGCCGCGGGCATTTTCGCCGTGGGCTTTCTGATGCGACCCATCGGCGCGTGGCTGATGGGCGTCTATGCCGATCGCCATGGCCGGAAAAGCGGCCTGACGCTGTCCGTGGCCCTGATGTGCGCCGGCTCCTTGCTGATCGCCGTCACGCCCTCTTATGATAGCGTCGGCGTCGCCGCGCCCCTGCTGCTGGTGCTTGCGCGCCTGATGCAGGGACTGTCGATCGGCGGCGAATATGGCGCCAGCGCGACCTATCTGTCCGAAATGGCGGGGCGCAACCGCCGCGGCTTTTTCTCCAGCTTCCAATATGTGACCCTGATCGCGGGGCAACTTGTCGCCATCTGCGTCCTGCTGGCGCTCCAGGCCATGCTGACCGAGGCCGAACTGGATGCCTGGGGCTGGCGCATTCCGTTCCTGATCGGCGGAGCGCTGGCGATCATCGTCTTCTGGCTGCGGCGCGGCCTGGCCGAAACCCAGAGCTTTGCCGTGGCCAGGGCGGAGGGCGCCCCCAAATCCGGATTCATGGAACTCGTGACCCGGCATCCGCGCGAGACGCTGACGGTGATGCTGCTGACGGCAGGCGGCACGATCGCCTTTTACGCCTATTCCATCTACATGCAGAAATTCCTGGTCAACACCAGCGGGCTCAGCCGGGAAACAGCATCGCAAATCAATGGTATAACGCTTTTTCTTTTCATGCTGCTTCAGCCTGTCGCAGGGGCGCTTTCCGACCGCATCGGGCGCAAGCCGCTGATGATCGGCTTCGGCCTGCTCGGCGTCCTGTGCACCTATCCCATCTTCGCGACGCTGGCCGTCACCAAGGACCCGTGGGCGGCGGGGGTGCTCGTAATGGCCGGCCTGGTGATCGTGACCGGCTACACTTCGATCAACGCGGTGGTGAAGGCGGAATTGTTTCCCGCCCATATCCGCGCATTGGGAGTGGCTTTGCCTTATGCGCTGGCCAACACCTTGTTCGGCGGCACCGCGGAATTCGTCGCGCTCTGGTTCAAGCAGATCGGCGCAGAACAGGCATTCTACATCTATGTGACGGTGATGATCGGCATCTCCCTGATCGTCTATATCCGCATGCCCGATACGCGGCAGCATAGCCGGATAGTGGAAGATTGAGGATGCAAGGATCATCATATATTTAACATAATCCTTATTATCGAACTCAGATATTCTTGCCGAAAGCTGGCCTTGGCCCATCCGGCACCCTATCATCCTCCCAATCCCACCCACTTGATCCAGAGTCCTGCATGTCATCCAACAGCAAGGCGAGTCCCGCCGACATCATGCCGCTCGCCAAAGTCATGGCACGGCTGCGCGATCCCGACACCGGTTGCCCCTGGGATGTCGAACAGGACTTCGCCAGCATCGCGCCCTATACGATCGAGGAAGCCTATGAGGTTGCCGACGCCATAGAGCGCGACGATATGGCGGCCCTGCGGGACGAACTTGGCGATCTGCTGCTGCAGGTCGCCTTCCATAGCCGCATGGCGGAACAGGCCGGCCATTTCACATTGCAGGAGGTCATCGACGGCATCACGGAAAAGATGATCCGCCGTCATCCCCACGTCTTTGGCGAAGGAACCGGACGCACGGATGGCCATGCCCAATGGGAAGCCATCAAGGCCGCCGAGCGCGCCGAGAAGGAACCCGATCCAAGCGCGCTGGCAGGTGTCGCCATAGCGCTGCCCGCCCTGCTCCGCGCCGAAAAGCTTCAGAAACGCGCAGCCCGCACGGGGTTCGACTGGCCCGACATCGGCGGCGTCATCGACAAGATCGAAGAAGAACTGGGCGAGGTGCAGGCGGCGACTACCCAGGCCGAACGGGAGGAGGAAGTGGGCGACCTTCTCTTTGCCGTGGTCAACCTCGCCCGTCATCTGAAAGTCGATCCGGAAGTCGCCCTGCGCGCCGCCAATGGCAAGTTCGACAAGCGTTTCCGCATCATGGAAGGACTGGCCGGCGAGGACTTTCCCACGCTCCCGCTCGATGAGAAAGAAGGCCTGTGGCAACAGGCGAAGCGGCAGTTGCGACAGGCTTGATAAGGCGACATGGTCCTGGACAGGCCGGAACCCGGTTCCAGCATTTCGTCCAGTAAGGTTAATTTCCCCGGCGCTTGAGGAACCGCGCCAGCGCGGAATCGGACAGCCGGACATCCACCAGCATATCCTCGCCCTCCGCCCTGCTGCCGATCACCTCGCCATGTTCGTGCAGCCATGCCATCGCCGCACCGTCCGCCAGCGGCACATGCAAGTGATGGACCTGCGCCCCCGCGGTCAACCGGGTGCTGATGGCGCGCTGAAGGTCATCGACTCCCTCGCCGGTCAGGGCGGACAGGATCACCACATCGTTCCGCCGCGCCGCCGTCTCCCGCGCCAGCGTCGCCGCATCCTCGTCCAGCAGGTCCAGCTTGTTCCACGCTTCGATGATCGGCGGCGGTTCATCGCCCTCGCCCGCCTCCAGAGCCCCTTCCCCCGCGACGCCAAGCTCGCCCAGCACGTCCATGACGTCGTCGCGCTGGGCGTCGCTGTCGGGATGCGCTATGTCGCGGACGTGGACGATCAGATCGGCCGACAGCACTTCCTCCAACGTCGCGCGGAACGCCGCGATCAACTGCGTCGGCAGGTCCGAAACGAACCCGACGGTGTCGGAAAGAATGGCCTTGTCCAGTCCTGGCAAGGCGATCTGCCGCATCGTGGGATCGAGCGTCGCGAACAGCAAATCCTCCGCCATGACGTCAGCCCCGGTCAGCCGGTTGAACAGCGTGGACTTGCCCGCATTGGTATAGCCCACCAGCGCGATCACCGGCCAGGGTGCCCGCTGCCGCCGCGCCCGGTGCAGGCCGCGCGTCTTCGTCACCTGATCCAGCTCCCGCCTGATCTTCGCCATCCGGTCGCGGATCATCCGCCGGTCAGCCTCGATCTGCGTTTCGCCAGGACCACCCAGGAAACCGAAGCCGCCGCGCTGCCGCTCAAGGTGGGTCCAGCTTCGCACCAGCCGCCCAGCCTGGTAATCCAGATGCGCCAGTTCGACCTGCAGGCGCCCCTCATTGGTCGCGGCGCGCTCACCGAATATCTCCAGGATCAGGCCGGTCCGGTCGATGACCTTGGTTTCGGTCGCCTTTTCCAGATTGCTCTGCTGCACGGGGCTGAGCGCATTGTCGACGATGACCAGTTCCGCCTCTTCGGCCCGCGCCAGCGTTGCGATCTGGTCCACCTGACCGCTGCCGAACAGGGTTGCGGGCTTGCGGTCGCGCACGCGGAAGGCCTGCGCCGCGCGCACGTCGATGCCGATGGCAAGGGCAAGGCCCCTCGCCTCCTCCAGCCGCGCATCGCTGTCGCGACGTTCCGGACCATGGACATCGGCGCGCACGACAATGGCGCGCGCGCCGCGCGACACCTCGTCATCGGAATCTCGGTTGAAGACAGCCATGGTGGCTTAACGCTTCCGGCCCCCGCCGGCTTCATCGGAAACCGGGCGAGGACAAGAAAAAGCGTTCAATCCTCGCCCTCACCCTCGCCGGTGAGGTCCAGCGCGTGCAGCGGCTGCACGGTGGAAATCGCATGCTTGTAGACGAGCTGGACCATGCCGTCCCGCTCCAACAGCATGCAGAAGAGATCGAAGGCGGCGATTTCGCCCTGCAACATGACGCCGTTCACCAGGAACATCGTCACCGGGCTGCCGGACTTGCGCACCGCGCTCAGGAAGATTTCCTGGAGCAGCTTCGACTTGCCATTGCCGTCGCTGGCCTTCCGCAATTCGGTCAGATCCATGGATTGCGCGGGCATGACGGTCGAAATCGCATGCTTGTACACCAGCTGCGACTGTCCGTCCCGCCGCAGCAGCACGGAAAAATTGTCGAACCAGGTGATGATGCCCTGCAGCTTCACACCCTTGACCAGGAACATGGTCACGGGCGTCTTGCTCTTGCGCAGGCTGTTCAGGAAGATGTCTTGAAGGTTGTTCACTTTGTCGGCCATGGTCTTCACCAGTCCTTTATTGGCGGGACGTTACCCGCTCTCGCACCCTTAAGCAGAGTGTCTTGCCCGCCCCCGCCTGTCGGAAGCGAGGCAAGCCTACCGCAATTGCGAAGGGCCGTCCATGCCCTGTTTGGCTGAAGATCGTTCAGTTTACCTCAACCATCCTTGCCATCCGTAATTCCCAGCAGCTTCAACTTCCGGTGCAGGGCCGAACGTTCCATGCCGATGAAGGTGGCTGTACGGGAAATATTGCCCGAAAAGCGGCGGATCTGGATGCGCAGATATTCCCGCTCAAAGCTTTCCCGTGCCTCGCGGAGCGGCGCGCCCATGATCGCTGACTGCCCCATCCCCTCCGAACCGCCGTTGCTCGTCAGTTCGGCCGGCAGCATGTCCAGTTCGATCCGCCCGATCCGCTCGCCCGGCGCCAGGATCATCGTCCGCTCGATGACGTTGCGAAGCTGACGGACGTTGCCCGGCCATTCATTGGCCTGCAAGGCGGCCATGGCGTCACTGGCGATCTCCGGCGGCGGCACCCGGCGCTCCGCCGCGAAACGGGCGAGATAATGTTCGACCAGCGGTGGAATGTCATCCCGGCGCTCGGCCAGCGGCGGGATGATGAGGGGCACGACGTTGAGCCGATAGAAGAGGTCCTCGCGGAAACGCCGCTCCTCGATCTCCGTCGCCAGGTTGAGCGCGGTCGAGGAAATGACGCGGACATCCACCTTTACCTGCCGCTGCCCGCCGACGCGGGTGAAGCTCTGATCCGTCAGCACGCGCAGGATCTTCGCCTGCGTCGTAAGCGGCATGTCCGCGATTTCGTCGAGGTAGAGCGTGCCGCCATGCGCCTGCTCCAGATAGCCGGGACGCACCAGCCCGCTCGGGTCCTCGACGCCGAACAGCTCTTCCTCGACACGATCCGGGTCCATCCGCGCGGCGGCGACGATGATGAAGGGCGCGTCCGCCCGCCCGCTCCAGCTATGCAGCATGCGCGCGGCGACTTCCTTGCCGACGCCCGCCGGACCGGAAATCAGCACCCGGCTGCCCGTCCCCGCCACCTTCTTGATCGTGGCGCGAACGGCATTGATCGCCGCCGAAGTGCCGGTCAGTTCGTCATCCTGCCCGAAACGGGCGCGCAGCACCTGATTTTCGCGCCGCAGCCGCTCCGTCTCGGTCGCCCTGGAAACCAGATGCAGCAGCCGGTCCGCCTCGAACGGCTTTTCGATGAAGTCCGCCGCTCCCTTCCGGATGGCGGCCACGGCGGTATCGATATTGCCATGGCCGGAGATCATGAGCACCGGAATGGTCGCATCCCGCCGCTTGATCTCGTCCAGCAGTTCCAGCCCGTCCAGCTTCGATCCCTGCAACCACACGTCCAGCAACACCAGCGAAGGCCGCCGGGCGTCCAGCGCCTCGATCGCGCTGTCGCTGTTGGCGGCGGTGCGGGTGGTGAAGCCCTCATCCTCCAGGACGCCCGCGACCAGATCGCGAATGTCCTCCTCATCGTCGACTATCAGAATATCAAGCGCCATTGGCTGTCACTTTTCCAGTCGTTTTTCCATGGGGCAAGGCGATGACCTGCCCCTCTTCCAATTTCTCGAGCGCCGCCACCGGGAAGCGCAACGTCACGCGCGCGCCCCCGCCCTCGGCGTCGTCGAAGCGGATTTCGCCCATATGCTCCTCGACAATCTTCTTCACGATGGCGAGGCCCAGGCCCGTGCCCTTGGTCCGGGTGGTCATATAAGGCTCCAATATGCGTTCGCGTTCCGGCGGCAGGCCGATGCCATTGTCCTGCACCGCGATCAGCAGGTTGCCGCCGTCATGCTCCACCGTCATGGACACCTGCCCGCGCCAATGGTCGCCATCGGCGGCGGGCTTGGGCTCGATCGCCTCGACGGCGTTCTTGACGATGTTGGTGAGCGCCTGGCCCAATTGCCGGCGGTCGCAGACCATTTCCGCATCGCCATCCATGGAATGATATTCGAAGCGAATATCGGGATGGGCCACTTCGTGCAGGAACAGCGCGTGGCGGGCGATGTCGTCGATCCGCTCGCGCCGGAACACCGGCTTGGGCATGCGCGCGAAGGAGGAGAATTCGTCGACGATCCGCCGCAGGTCGCCCACCTGCCGCACGATGGTGCCCGTCAGGCGCGTAAAGGTGGCCTTGTCGCTCGTCACCTCCTCGGCGTAGCGGCGTTGCAGCCGTTCGGCGGCAAGCTGGATCGGGGTCAGCGGGTTCTTGATCTCATGCGCGATCCGCCGCGCCACGTCGGACCATGCCGCCCGCCGCTGGTCGGAAAGCTGCTGCGTGATGTCGTCGAAGGTCAGGATGTGGCGCGACGCATCCTCCGAAACCTTGACCGCCAGCGTCCGCACGTCGCCATGGGCGCGGATCTGGACGATGCCCGCATCCTCCTCCGAAGCGATCAGCGCCGCCAGCTCGGGCGACACTTCGGTCAGCGGACAGCCCACCGGATCGTCCCCCTCCCGCACCAATATGGCGGCCGCCGAACTGTTGAGCAGCAGGATGATGCCGTCGCGGTCCACCGACAGCACGCCGGCCGACACGCCCGACAGGATCGCCTCGATGAAGGCGCGGCGTTCATCGAGCTGGCTGTTCGCCGCGACCAGCGCGCCGGTCTGCGCTTCCAGCCTCTGCGTCATCCGGTTGAACGCGGCGGCCAATGTGCCGATCTCATCCCGCGCCTGGGGGCTGGTCACGCGGGCCGACAGGTCGCCCGCCGTGATCCGCCGGGCAGCCATGACCAGTTCGTTCACGGGCCGCACCATCCAGTCGGCGACCTTCAGCGCGATATAGACCGCCACGCCCACCAGCAGCAGCGATCCCACGAACAGCAATATGTTGAAGCGCAACTGCAAGGCGCGGGACTGTGCGGCGAAAATGTCGTAATCCGACAACACCTTCTGCGCCCGCTCGACATTGCTGAACGCCGTCGAACCTGAATCGCGGGTGGCGTAGAGATAGATTTTCGCGTTGGGATAGAGCAGCGTCACCGCCTCGATCTGGTTGGGCTTGGCGGCGACCACCACATCCTCGCCGGCTTCCAGCCGCTTCACCACGTCGGGCGTCAGCATCTCCGACGCCGGCCGGCTTTCCGGATCGACCGTCGCCGCCGTGCGCGCCACGCCGTCCTTGCCAATCTCGATGATCGCGGAACGGTTCAGCTTCCGCGTGACGACCTGATAGATATAACCTTCGGCAAAGCGCGGGCTGGAGACTTTCGACTGGCTCAGATAATCGCGCAGGTCGCTCGCCATGGTGACGGTTTCGTCACGCACGTCGCGCAGGTTCTGCTCATAATAGCCCCGCGCCAGGTCGCTCGCATTTTGCAGCATGCCCCGCGCGCTGTCGGAAAACCAAAACTGCACGCCATATTGGAACAGCAGGGAGGCGAAGATCACCACCAGCAGCATGGGCACGCTGGCGACGATGGAGAATATCGCCACCAGACGGACGTGCAACTGCCCGTCGCTCCCTATGGCGGACTGGGCCGCGCGCCGCTTCGCCACCCGCCGTCCCAGCAGCACCAGCAGCGCAATCGCCGGCACCAGATTGGCGACCAGCAGCAACGCCACGATGGGCGGGGTCAGCAATGTGTAGGATTGCCCCTGTCCCGTCAGCAGGAAATAGGTGATGCCCGCCATGCCCAGGAACAGGACAAGCGTCACCGCCTCCACCACCGCGGCAAGGCGGCGGCGCAGGAAAAGGGGGAAATGCCTTTTCCATGCCCGGCCCCGCGCCGGCAGAGTCACTGCGCCTTCCATAGTGGCTTGGTTACAACATTAATGTGCCCGATCAAACACAGTAATTGATGGGCATGGCGCTTCCGGTCGAAAAGAGCGGTCGGTTCGTCGCCGCCGCCCGGAACGGTCGATCCGAACGCATCGGCTTGACCGATCTTCCCCGCCGAATATTCTAATCGCCGATCCGAAGCTGCAAGGGATCGAGCCCATAGTCGGTCAGCTTCTTGCGCAGCGTGTTGCGGTTGATGCCCAACAGTCCCGCGGCGCGTATCTGGTTTCCGTCGACGCTGGCCAGCGTCTCCTGGAACAGGATCGGCTCCACCACGGCCAGCAGGTCGTCATGCAGGCTGCGGTTCGGCTGGGTCAGGCCGATGCCCAGTTGCCGCTTCGCCCATTCCCGCACCGCCTGGCCCAGCAGGTCGCCGGGGGCGGCATAATCGGCGGGCACGGCTTCCAGCGGCAGGCTGTTGCGCAGCATGTCAGCGGTGATCATGTTCTCACGGCTCAGAACCGCCAGCCGCTGCATCAGATTCTGCAGTTCGCGCACATTGCCGGGCCAGTGATAGGCCATCAGCAATTGCGCCGCATCGTCGGACAGCGACTTGCGCGGCAGCCCCTCCTGCGCCGCGCGGTCCAGGAAATGCCGGGCGAGCAGGATCACGTCCTCCCGCCGCTCGCGCAGCGCCGGAAGCGCAATGGGGACCACGTTCAACCGGTAATAGAGGTCCTGCCGGAAGCGGTTCTCCTCGATCAGCCTGGGCAAATCCTTGTTGGTGGCCGCGATGATGCGGACATTCACCTTGACCGATTTGGAGCCGCCGACGGTCGTGACCTCTCCGGACTGAAGGACGCGCAGCAGCCGCGTCTGCGCTTCCATCGGCATGTCCCCGATCTCGTCCAGGAACAGCGTGCCGCCCTGCGCCTGCTCGAACTTGCCTGCGGTGCGGGCATGGGCGCCGGTGAAGGCCCCTTTTTCATAACCGAACAGTTCCGCCTCGATCAGTTCGCGGGGGATGGCGGCCATGTTGATCGGCACGAACGGCTTGGTCCGCCTCTGTCCCAGGCTATGGATCGCCTCTGCCACCAGTTCCTTGCCGGTCCCGGATTCGCCCAGCACCAATATGCTGAGGTCGTTCGACAGGACCCGGGCGATGGTCCGATACACCTCCTGCATCGCCGGGGAACGACCCACCAGCGGCAATCCGTCATGCGGCAGGCCGGCATCGGCCGCTTCCTCGTCCGCTCCCTTCCCCGATCCCAGCGCATCCGACACGGCCCGCGTCAGCTCATTGAGATCGAAGGGCTTGGGCAGATATTCGAACGCGCCTTTTTCGGTGGCGCGGATCGCCGTATTCAATGTGTTCTGCGCCGACAGGATGATGATGCTGAGCGCCGGGCGCCGTTCCAGAATCTCCGCGACCCCATCCAGCCCGTCGCCGTCCGGCAGCATGACGTCGGTGATCAGGACGTCCGGCGAAAAGCTTTCCAGCAGGGCGCTCCGCTCCCGGATCGATGCGGCCGTCTTGACCCTGTATCCCTGCCGCCGCAGCGCTTCCCCCACGACCACGCAGATCGCCGGATCGTCGTCCACCACCAAAATCGAGCCCGTCACCGCCATCATCTTGCCGCCATCAACCCGTTCCCATCGGCAGCAGGATGCGGAAGGTCGATTCCCCTGCCTCATGATCGCGCGAATATTGCACGAACCCGTTCATGTCGCGCACCAGCTTGTCCACCAGCGCCAGCCCCAGCCCCGTCCCGTCCCGCCTGCCGGTGATGAAGGGATTGAACAGGTGATCCAATATATGCTCCGGCACGCCCGGCCCATTGTCGACCACCAGGATTTCGATGGGCAGCACCGCGCTGCCCTTCCCCTTGCCGACCACTACGGAAACGCCATGGCGAAACGCCGTTTCCACCCTTATCCGGGGCTTCCTGCTATGCTCCAGCGCCTCCGCGGCGTTTTTGAGCAGGTTGATCATCACCTGCACCAGCGCATCCTCGTTGATATTGGCGAATGGCAGGGATGGATCATAACTTTTTACGATCCTAATATCCTTTGCGAAACCGGCGGCGGCGATATTCGCCGCGCGGTCGATCAGCGGATAGATGTTGCCGCTGCGGCACTCCAGGGTCCGGTCCGTCGTGAAGTCCTGCATCCGGTCGATCAGCGCGGCGATCCTGTCCACCTCATTGCAGATGAGTTGCGTCAGCGCGGCGTCCCGTCCGTGATTGCCCGATTCCAGCAACTGGGCCGCGCCCCTGATGCCCGACAGCGGATTCTTGATCTCATGCGCCAGGATCGCCGCCGCGCCGATGGCCGATCGCGCGCCGCCAGCCGTACCGCGATGGCCGATCTTGCGCGCCTGGCTCTGGGTGTGGATCGATACCACGCGCCAGCCTTCATGATCGACGATGGGCGCGATCATCAGGTCGACCTCCATTTCCGCCGTGCGCCCCGCATGCACGCGGATGTCATAGGCGGCGATCGGCTTGTTGCTGTGCCAGATGTCGAAGCGCGCGCCCATTTCCGCCATGCGGATGGTTCGCGCTATGTCGCTGCCGACAATGGCCGATCGCGCCATGTTGAGCAGCGTTTCGGCGCGGACATTCGCATCGGCGATGCTGTTGTCCGGCCGCACCACCAGGGTCGCGACCGGCAACGCCGTCATCAGTTCGGAAAGCGAAGGCCCATCCTGTTGCGGTCGAAGCGACGGGATGGTCGTCATGGCCGCCGTCATGCCGCCTTGCGCGTCTCGACCGGCCCCTCGTCGGCGATCAGCGGTTCGTAGAAGCGCGCCAGCATGTCCAGCACGACATCGCCGTCCGGCTCCTGGTTCACCGCATTGCGGAACTCGGCCGAACCCGGCAGCCCCTTGGTGTACCAGCCGATATGCTTGCGGGCCATGTTGACGCCGGTATGATTGTCATAATGCTCCAGCATCGCGCGATAATGTTCCGTAATCACGCGATATTGTTCCTCCAGCGCAGGATCGGCCAGCCGTTCCCCGGTGCGGAACCAGTGCATCACCTGCCCGATCAGCCAGGGCCGCCCATAGGCGCCCCGCCCGATCATCACGCCGTCGGCGCCGCTCTGCTCCAGCGCCGTCTCGGCATCGTCGATGGAGCAGATGTCGCCATTGACGATGACGGGCAGCGACACCGCATCCTTCACGCTGCGCACGAAGGCCCAGTCGGCCGACCCCTTGTACATCTGGCAGCGCGTGCGGCCATGAACGGTGATCAGCTTCGCGCCCAGATCCTCCGCGATCCGGGCCAGTTCGGGCGCGTTCAGGCTGGCATGATCCCAACCCATGCGCATCTTGACCGTGACGGGCACATCGACGGCCTTCACCGTCGCTTCGATCAGCGAAGCGGCCAGCGGCAGGTCGCGCATCAACGCGCTGCCCGCATCGCCATTCACGACCTTTTTAACCGGGCAGCCCATGTTGATGTCGATGATCGCCGCGCCGCGATCCGCGTTCAGCTTGGCCGCCTCCGCCATTTCCGTGGGCGAACAGCCGGCCAACTGCATCGATACGGGCTCCTCCAGCGGATGCCAGGCCGCCTTCTGCAGCGACTGGCGCGTCTCGCGAATCATCGCCGCCGTGGCGATCATCTCGGTCACGTTGAGGCCGGAGCCATAGCGGCGGACCAGTGTCCGGAACGGCATGTCCGTCACGCCCGTCATCGGCGCCAGCACGACCGGCATGTCAATCGTCACCGGACCTATGGAAATCGGGGAAAGCCTCTGCATCATTCCAACACTGCCTAAAAAACAGGCAGCCCTTAGCGGAAATCCGCATCATCGGCAAGCGAGGCGGGGCTGGCGGTTGGCCCGGCACTGCGATACAGGCGCGGCCATGACAGACAGAACCGTCGCTTTGCTGGTCGCAGCAGGTCAGGGCAGCCGCGCGGGCGGCGACATTCCCAAGCAATTCCGGCGCATCGGCGGCAAGCCGGTCCTCGCCCACGCCGTCGACGCGCTGGCCGGGCATCCCGCCATCGGTTCTGTTGTTCTGGTCGTCGGCGCGGGGCAGGAGGAGGATGCACGCGCCGCACTGGAAAGCCGCACCGTCTCCGCCATCGTTCAGGGCGCCGACAGCCGCCGCGGGTCCGTCCGCGCCGGTCTTGAGCATATAGCGTCCGCTGGCGGCGCGGCGCGCATATTGGTGCACGACGCTGCCCGTCCCTTTCTCCCCGCGACGGTGATCGACCGGCTGCTCGCCGCGCTGGAGGGTGCGCCCGGCGCTATTCCCGCCTTACCGGTTGCAGACACATTGGTCAGAAGCGAACATGACAAGAGCGAACATGACAAGGCCGGGGACGTCGTCGACCGCGATGGCCTGTTCCGGGTCCAGACGCCGCAGGCCTTCCGCTTCGATGCCCTGCTGGCCGCGCACAGAAGCTGGGACGGCAATCGGGAAGCAACCGACGATGCCCAGATATTGCGGCATTCGGGCCATGACGTCACACTGGTCGCTGGCGATGAAAGGCTGGAAAAATTGACCTATGCCGAAGATTTCCTCCGCGTCGAAGCCCGGCTGGGCGCTGCCCGCAGCGTCCGGACCGGCATGGGTTATGACGTCCACCGGCTGGCCCCCGATGAGGAGCTCTGGCTCTGCGGCGTCCGCATTCCGCACGACCGGGGCCTCGCTGGGCACAGCGACGCGGACGTGGCGATCCACGCGCTGGTGGATGCGCTGCTGGGCGCACTGGCGGAGGGCGACATCGGCAGCCATTTCCCGCCCTCCGACCCGCAATGGCGGGGAGTCGCCTCCTCCCGTTTCCTGGAATATGCGGCGGAGCGCGTCGCAAAACGGGACGGCTTTATCGAGCATGTCGACCTGACGCTGATCTGCGAGGCGCCGAAAATCGGCCCGCACAGGGACGCCATGCGCGCCCGGATCGCGGAAATCCTGCACCTTCCTCCCGACCGGGTCAGCATAAAGGCGACCACGACCGAACGGCTGGGCTTTGCCGGTCGGCGGGAGGGTATTGCCGCACAGGCTGTTGCCACGCTCTCCCTCCCCGCGCTAATCTGATCGCCATGCCCGATAGCATCCTTCCCGCGTCGCTTGTCGAACTGGCCGAGCGCGTCGTCGCCGCCAACCGTCGCGCCGGCCGCACCATCGCCGTGGCGGAAAGCTGCACCGGCGGCCTTGTTTCCGCCGCACTGACCGAAATCGCCGGATCGTCCGAGGTGTTCGAAGCTGGTTTCGTGACCTATTCCAATGACATGAAGAGCGAGCTTCTCAAAGTATCGCAGGATGTCATCGAAACCTTCGGCGCGGTTTCCATCGCCACCGCCTGGGCCATGGCGCAGGGTGCGCTGAACAAGAGCCACGCCAATGTCGCCGTCGCCATCACCGGCATAGCCGGCCCCGGCGGCGGATCGGAGCAGAAACCTGTCGGCACCGTCGTCTTCGCCCGCGCCGAACGCGGCGCCAGCCCCGACAAGATCGTGGCCGACATGCATTATTTCGGGGATACGGGCCGGGGCGGCGTCCGCCTTCAGGCGGCGCTGTGCGCGCTCGAACTGCTGCTGCCCGACTCGCCCGCGCCATAAAGCTCCGCCGCCCGGGTTTCGAACGCGCCGATCATCTTGCGCAGCGCCTTGTCGAACACCTGGCCGGCCAGCATCTCGAACAGCTTGCTCTTGAATTCGAACTCGACCTCGAAATCCACCAGAACGCCGCCCTTTCCGTCGTCGCGAAAGCTCCATTCATTGTGGAGGTGCTTCAAGGGCCCATCCAGATAATCGACCCGCACATGGTCCGGCCTATGCTTGTGCACGCGGGACGTGAAGCTCTCCTTGATCCCCTTGAACCCGACGATCATGTCCGCGACCATTTCCGAATCGCTGTCGGACCGCACCCGGATCGCGCTGACCCAGGGCAGGAATTCGGGATAGGCCTCCACATTCGCCACCAGGTCGAACATCTGTTCGGGCGTATAGGGAAGCGGCCTCGTTTCGTTATGCTTGGGCATCGGCTTATTGGCCGGCCTTCGCCAGTTGCGCCTCGCGGGCCGCGCGCATTTCAGCGAAATCCTTGCCCGCATGATAGCTCGAGCGGGTCAGCGGGCTCGACGCCACCTGCAGGAAGCCCTTGGCCCGCGCAATCGCCGCATAGGCGTTGAATGCCGCCGGAGTGACGAACTCCATCACCTTGGCGTGCTTGGGCGTCGGCTGGAGATATTGCCCCATGGTCAGGAAATCGATGTCGGCGGAGCGCATGTCGTCCATCACCTGATGGACCTCCAGCCGCTCCTCCCCCAGACCCAGCATGATGCCCGACTTGGTGAAGATCGACGGATCGAGCTTCTTCACCGTCTCCAGCAGCCGCAGCGACGCATAATAGCGCGCGCCCGGGCGAATGGTCGGATAGAGGCGCGGCACCGTCTCCAGATTATGGTTATAGACGTCCGGCCGCGCCGCGACGATCATCTCGACGGCGCGTTCATGCTTGTTGCGGAAGTCCGGCGTCAGGATTTCGATGGTCGTGTCCGGGGTCGTGCGGCGCAGCGCCTCGATCACCTTCACGAACTGCGACGCGCCGCCATCGGGCAGGTCGTCGCGGTCGACGGAGGTGATGACGATATGCTCCAGCCCCATTTCGGCGCAGGCATCGGCCAGATTCTGCGGCTCGTTGGGATCGACCTTGCGCGGCATGCCGGTCTTGACGTTGCAGAAGGCGCAGGCCCGCGTACAGACATCGCCCAGGATCATCACGGTCGCATGCTTCTTGGTCCAGCACTCCCCGATATTCGGGCAGGCCGCCTCCTCGCACACCGTCGCCAGCCCCTTGGTCCGCATCAGCTTGCGCGTCTCGTGATAGCCGGGGCTGGTCGGCGCCTTCACGCGAATCCAGTCGGGCTTGCGGGCGCGCTCGGGACGAGTGGCGGGCGCGGGGATCGGGACGATGTCGGTCATGCGCCCCAGATAGCGATGCGAGAGCGCTCTTGCCAGCCCCATCATTGTTCGGCACAGACCGGCGCATGACCGATTTCGCTGATATGCTCGCCGGCTATCGCCGCTTCCGCAACACCGGTTGGACCCAGCAGCGGGAACGATGGGATGAACTGAGCGAGGGGCAGAGCCCCCGCGTCATGGTCATCGCCTGTTCCGACAGCCGAGTCGATCCCGCACAGATATTCGACACCAGCCCCGGCGAGATCTTCGTGGTCCGCAATGTCGCGGCGCTAGTGCCCCCCTTCGAAACCAATCCCGGCCGCCACGGCGTCTCCGCGGCGCTGGAATTCGCGGTCCAGGTGCTGAAGGTGGGCGAGATCGTCGTCATGGGCCATGGCAAATGCGGCGGCTGCAAGGCGGCGCTCAGCCATTCGCTGAAAGACGCGCCTCCCGGCGAGGGCGGCTTCATCCACAACTGGATCGAACTGCTGGACGAAGCGCGGGAAAAGGTGGTCGAACGCTTTGGCGCGGATGACGGCCGCGACGCCGAACGCGCCATGGAGCAGGAAGGCGTCAAGGTCAGCCTGGCCAATCTGCGCACCTTCCCCTGCGTCCGCACGAAGGAACGGAGCGGCGAGATCAGGCTGATCGGCGCCTTCTTCGCCATTGCCGACGGCCAGCTCCACCTGCTGGACGAGGCGAGCGGCCAGTTCAGCCCGGCGGCGCTGGAAGCCTGATGACCGCGCCGGTCCCCAGCGGCAATATCGCCCTGCTGATCGATGCCGACAATGTCTCCGCCGACCATTTCGACCCGGTGCTGACGGTCCTGGCGGAACTGGGCACCGTCAATATCCGGCGCGCCTATGGCAATTGGAGCAAGCCCGCGCTCAAGGGATGGGCGCGGCAGGCCGTGACGCAGGCCATCGAAACGCAGCAGCAGTTCGACCTCACCCGGGGCAAGAACGCCACCGACATGAAGATGACGATCGACGCCATGGACCTGATGGCGTCGGGCCGGGTCACCGGCTTCGGCCTGATGTCGAGCGACAGCGATTTCACGCCGCTCGTCACCCGCATCCGGCAGGAAGGCCTGCCGGTCTATGGCTTCGGAACGGACAAGACGCCGCAGGCCTTCCGCAGCGCCTGCACCCGCTTCATCGACGTCGGGGCGCTCGCCAGCGCAAGAACGGCGCCCGTTGAACTGGAGGAGTCGGCGGCGGAACCCGCCTCCCCCGACGCGCCCGAAGTCGCGCCCGATCTCGTCAAGCTGTTGATCGACGCCTATAATGCCGTCAAACGCGACGATCAGGGCTTCGCCCGCCTCAGCGAAGTGGGCCAGCTCGCCGGGAACCGCTCCAGTTTCGACACGCGCAACTATGGGTTCAAGCGGCTGTCCGACCTTGTCCGCTCGATCAATAATTTCAAGGTGGAGAGCCGCGACGGCCAGACCTGGATCAAGCGGGTGCACTGATGACCATCCTCGCCCGCCACCTGACGATCCTCGGCCGGGTGCAGGGCGTGTTCTACCGCAACTGGGCCGTCGAAACGGCCCGGGGTCTCAACCTGGCGGGCTGGGTACGCAACCGCATGGACGGCAGCGTGGAGGCGCTGGTGGAAGGACCGCGGGATGCCGTGGAGCGGTTCGTCCTGCTGGCGCGACAAGGCCCGCCCGCCGCGCAGGTCGCGCGGATAGAGGCCGAGGATGTCGCGGTCGGGGGCCATGAATCATTTCAGAAGCGGCCGACCGCCTGACTTCGCCGGGCGGGCGAACGGGCGGAAAGGAAAATCGCATCCTTGAGCAGAGGCGGGCGGCCCCGTCCGCTTTTCCGGCCCGCCTGTCTCAGCGGGCAACCCCATCGGCCGATATTCCCATGAACGACGAAAAGCCCCGCTTGTGCGTTGGAGCGCTTCCCACTAAATCGCCCGCATGACATCGACCAACGACATTCGCCGCTCCTTCCTCGACTATTTCGGGGCCAACGGCCACACCATCGTTCCGTCCGCGCCTCTGGTGCCGCACAACGACCCGACGCTGATGTTCGTCAATGCGGGCATGGTGCCGTTCAAGAATGTCTTCACCGGCCTTGAATCCCGCCCCTACACCAAGGCGACGAGCAGCCAGAAGTCGGTCCGCGCCGGCGGCAAGCATAACGACCTCGACAATGTCGGCTATACCGCGCGCCACCATACCTTCTTCGAAATGCTGGGCAATTTCAGCTTCGGGGATTATTTCAAGGAACAGGCGATCACCCATGCCTGGACCCTGCTGACGAAGGAATGGGGCCTTTCGCCCGAAAAGCTGACGGCGACGGTCTATCACACCGACGACGAAGCCTTCGACCTGTGGAAGAAGATCGCCGGCCTGCCGGAGGAGCGGATCATCCGCATCCCCACCAAGGATAATTTCTGGGCCATGGGTGACAGTGGCCCCTGCGGCCCCTGTTCGGAAATCTTCTACGACCATGGCGACCATATCTGGGGCGGTCCTCCCGGCAGCCCGGAGGAAGATGGCGACCGTTTCGTCGAGATCTGGAACCTCGTCTTCATGCAATATGAGCAGGAAGCGAACGAGATCGTCTCCGAACTGCCCAAGCCCAGCATCGACACCGGCATGGGTCTGGAACGCATCGCCGCAGTCCTGCAGGGCGTCCACGACAATTACGACACCGATACCTTCAAGGCGCTGATAGAGGAATCGGGCGCACTGACGAAAACCGCCACCGATGGCGAGTATAAGGCCAGCCACCGCGTCATCGCGGATCACCTCCGCTCCACCAGCTTCCTGATCGCGGACGGCGTGCTGCCCGCCAATGAAGGCCGCGGCTATGTGCTGCGCCGCATCATGCGCCGCGCCATGCGCCACGCCCATATCATCGGCGCCAAGGAGCCGTTGATGCACCGTCTGGTCGGCAGCCTCGTCTCCGAAATGGGCGGCGCCTATCAGGAACTGGTCCGCGCCCAGCCGCTGATCGAGGAAACCCTCCTGCGCGAGGAAACCCGGTTCCGCCAGACGCTGGAAAAGGGACTGAAGCTGCTCGACGAAGCGACCGGCGACCTGTCGGAAGGCGGCACGCTCCCCGGCGAAACCGCGTTCAAGCTCTACGACACCTATGGCTTCCCCTATGACCTGACCGAAGACGCGCTGCGCTCGCGCGGCCTCAGCGTCGACCGCGAAGGCTTCGACAAGGCGATGGCCGAACAGAAGGCCGCCGCCCGCGCCGCGTGGAAGGGCTCAGGCGAAAAGGCCTCGGACGAAATCTGGTTCGACATTGCCGAAAAGGCCGGCAATACGGAGTTCATCGGCTATAGCTCGACCGAGGGCGAGGGCGAGGTGCTGGCGATCGTCAAGGACGGTGTGAACTTCGACAGCGCGAGCGCTGGCGAGACGGTCACGATCATCACCAACCAGACGCCGTTCTACGGCGAAAGCGGCGGCCAGATGGGCGATGCGGGCACGATCAGCGCGCAGTCCGGCCTGGTCGCGGATGTCGAGGACACCGCGAAGCCGCTGGGCCGCCTCCATGCGCACCGGGCGAAGGTCGGCGCGGGCAGCGTCAAGCTGGGTGACACGGTTCACCTCCGCGTCGACGTCAGCCGCCGCGACCGCATCCGCGCCAATCACAGCGCCACCCATTTGCTCCATGCCGCGCTCCGCAACCAGCTCGGCGCCCACGTCACGCAGAAGGGCAGCCTCGTCGCACCGGATCGTCTGCGCTTCGACTTCTCCCATCCCGAGGCGCTGACCCACAGCCAGATCGCCGCCATCGAAGCCGATGTGAACGAACAGATCCGCCACAATGAAGCGGTGACGACGCGACTGATGACGCCGGACGACGCCATCGCCGCCGGCGCCATGGCCCTGTTCGGTGAGAAATATGGGGACGAGGTCCGCGTCCTCTCCATGGGCAAGGGCGATGCGAACAGCTATTCGGTCGAATTGTGCGGCGGCACCCATGTCCGCGCAACCGGCGACATCGCGATCTTCAAGATCATCTCGGAAAGCGCCGTTTCGTCTGGCGTCCGCCGCATCGAAGCGCTGACCGGCGAAGCCGCGCGCCTTTGGCTCTCCGATCGCGAAGACCGGCTGCGCCAGTCCGCCGCCGCGCTCAAGACGACGCCGGAGGAAGTTCCTGCCCGCATCGCCGCTCTGGTCGAACAGAGCCGCAAGCTGGAACGCGAACTCGCCGAAGCGAAGAAGGCGCTGGCGCTGGGCGGCGGGGGTTCCGCACAGGCGGCCGGTCCGGAGAAGGTCGGCTCGGTCAACTTCATCGGTCAGGTGATCGAAGGGCTCGATCCCAAGGAACTGCGCGGATTGGTCGATCAGAACAAGGCAACGCTCGGCAGCGGCGTCTCCGCCGTCCTGGCGGTGGTCGATGGCCGCGCCAGCATTGCCGTCGGCGTCACCGACGACCTTGTGAACACGATCAGCGCCGTGGACCTCGTCCGCGCAGGCGTCGAAGCCTTGGGCGGCAAGGGCGGCGGAGGCCGTCCCGACATGGCCCAGGGCGGCGGTCCGGAAGGGGGCAAGGCGCAGGCGGCGATCGAAGCGGTCAGGGCAGCCCTCGCCAGCGGGCCTGCATAACCGCGCGGCCGGCCCGATATTCGACCGCAGGCCATGCACCGCGGGGTGAGCGGCGCCTTCCTTCCACCCGGAAGGACGGAGTCGCTCTCCCACCCGTTCAGCTTGCGCCTGTCGAAGCCCCGCTTCTTTCTCGAAGAGAAGTGCTCCAAGGCAAGCCCAAAGAGACGGATATTGGGTGATCCGGTCCAGACCCGACAGCAACAGGGCTGAGTGCCTGGCTCTCTGCAAAAGGGAATGGAACTGCACGACCGGCTCGCGGGAACCTGACCCGGCACAAACGCACGTACCGCCCAAGCCCAAAAAAAAGGGGAGGCTCGATGCCTCCCCTTCCCATCCCGCTCAGTAGCGGTAATGATCCGGCTTGAATGGCCCTTCCTGGGTCACGCCGATATAGGCGGCCTGCTTGGGCGTCAGCTTCGACAGCTTCACGCCCAGCTTCTCCAGGTGGAGCGCCGCCACCTTCTCGTCCAGATGCTTGGGCAGCACATAGACGTCGTTCTTATACTCATCCGACTTGGTCCAAAGCTCGATCTGCGCCAGCACCTGGTTGGTGAAGGACGATGACATGACAAAGCTCGGATGGCCGGTGGCGCAGCCCAGGTTCACCAGCCGGCCCTTCGCCAGCACGATGATCTTCTTGCCGTCGGGGAACTCGACCTCGTCGACCTGCGGCTTGATCTCGGTCCACTTCATGTTGTTGAGGCCCGCGATCTGGATCTCGCTGTCGAAATGGCCGATATTGCACACGATCGCCATGTTCTTCATGGCGCGCATATGGTCGACGGTGATGACGTCCTCATTGCCGGTCGCGGTGACGAAGATGTCGGCGCGGGTGGCCGCCTCTTCCATGGTGACGACTTCATAGCCCTCCATCGCCGCCTGCAACGCGCAGATCGGATCGATCTCCGTCACCAGCACGCGCGCACCGCCATTGCGGAGCGAAGCGGCCGAACCCTTGCCCACGTCACCGAAGCCGGCGACCACGGCGACCTTGCCGGCCAGCATGACGTCGGTGGCGCGACGGATGGCGTCGACCAGCGATTCCTTGCAGCCATAGAGATTGTCGAACTTCGACTTGGTGACGCTGTCGTTGACGTTGATCGCCGGGAAGGGCAGCTTGCCCTTCTTCGCCAGTTCATAGAGGCGGTGAACGCCGGTTGTGGTCTCTTCCGACACGCCCTTGATGGCCTTGACCGTCTCAGTCAGATAGCCCGGACGCTCGGCCAGGAAGCGCTTCAGCGTCGCGACGAAGATTTCCTCTTCCTCGTTGCCGGGGGTGAACAGTTCTTCCCCGGCCTCGACGCGGGCGCCCCACAGCGCGAACATGGTGGCGTCGCCGCCATCGTCCAGGATCATGTTGCAGACCGTATCGCCCCAGTCGAAGATGCGGATGACATAGTCCCAATATTCCTCCAGCGTCTCGCCCTTGACGGCGAACACCGGGATGCCCCGCGCGGCGATGGCGGCGGCGGCATGATCCTGGGTCGAGAAGATGTTGCACGACGCCCAGCGGATTTCGGCGCCCAGTTCCGCCAGCGTCTCGATCAGCACGGCGGTCTGGATCGTCATGTGCAGCGATCCGGTGATGCGCGCGCCCTTCAGCGGCTTGGCGGCGCCGAATTCGGCGCGCAGGGCCATCAGGCCCGGCATTTCGGTTTCCGCGATTTCGATTTCCTTGCGGCCGAAAGCGGCAAGGCCGATGTCGCGGATCACATAATCCTGCGCCTGGGTGGCGGGTGCGGTGGCCACGAGCCTGTCTCCATATCGTTAAGATTGAGGCCGCCGCCCGAATGAACGAACGGCGACGATGGGCTGGGCTTTACCAATCGCCGCCATCCAAGGCAACTCAATATAAAGTTTTCTTTATGTCTTATTCGGCAGGACCGCGCACCGCGACCTTCACCGGCTCGCCGGATGAGGTCCCGTCCGTTTTCCGCACCTTCTCCGCCACCGCCGTGACGATGTCGCACCGCGCGCCGGACAGATGCGGGCTGATCGCCGCCGCATCGGCCAGTTCCAACAAGGCCGACCGGCTGGGCGGCAGGGCGTTGGCGGCGTCCGTGATCGACTGGAGGTCGCGGCAGCCCAGCCCATCCGCGCCCGCGCCATAGACATTGGCGAGGCCCGTGACGTAATTGTCATAAGCCCCCAGCGCGCCGACCGGCCCGGCGGCCGAGCGGAAATGCTCGCGCAGCTCGTCATTCACCTGCGTCAGCGTCTCGCGCTTTTCCCGGATGAAGCGGTTATAGCTGGCAAGGAAGTCATGTCCCGTCGCCCGGCACCGCAGCGCAGATACCATCAGCATCATCTCGAAATCGCGGATTTGCGCTGCTTCCACGGCGGTCTGCTTCCAGCAGGTCGCCGCCGTGGCCGGCGCAAGCGGCATCGTCGCGGCAAGCGCCGCTGCGATCAATATCCTCATGAGTTGAACCCCCGTCCAATTGCCCGAGGATCAGGGTGCGCTCATCCGGTTGCCGGACTCTCAACGGCGAAGGTTAGCCGGATTTTACCGTAAACGGTTCAGTTACGCCAAGGCAACAAGCCTCCAATGCAGCCATGCTTACGGTGACGTTCCGAAAGGCCGGTCAGGCCGATCCTGCGCCGCTGACCAGATGGGAGGCATCGACTCCGGCCGCGGCATAGGCGGCCGACCATTTCCGCGCCGCCGCCACGTCGAACAGAAGCTCAGGGGTGCAGTCGGTCGGAAACCAGCTTTCCCCGTTCATTTCCTCATCCAGTTGCCCCGCGCCCCACCCGGCATAGCCAAGCGCGACCAGATAGCGACTCGGCCCCTTCCCTTCCGCAATCGCCTTCAGTATCTCCAGCGAGCCGGACAGGCCCCATCCTTCGCCCACGGCGACCATGTCATGACCGCTCCAGTCCAGGGAATGCAGGACGAAGCCGCGCCGGGGTTCGACCGGCCCGCCGCGCAGCACGGGAGAATCCGGAACATCGCCGGGTTCGATGTCGAAGCTCTCCAGCAGGTCGTGCAGGCTGACCCCGTCGATCTCATCGCTGACCGCGATCCCCAGCGATCCATTCTCGTCATGCACGCACATGGCGATGACGGAATGATCGAACCGCATGTCCTCCATTCCCGGCAGGGCAAGCAGGAACTGTCCGGCATAGGAGCGTGCTGTGGTCATGGCGCGACTATACGCCCCTTGTCGCCTTTGCCAATGGCGGGCCGTCGCTTGGGCGGGGCAGCGCGCCATATTCCATGGCTCCCCCTTGACAGACAGGGCGGCAGGGCCAACGTGCCGCGAACCCCAACAAGGCCAGGAGGCAGACGATGACCATTTCGAAGGGCGAACGCATCCCCAGCACCACTTTCGTCAAGATGACCGAAAACGGTCCCGAGCAGGTTGCTTCGGACGATTTCTTCGCGGGCCGCACCGTCGCGCTCTTCTCCGTGCCGGGGGCCTTCACCCCCACCTGCTCCGCGCGCCATCTGCCCGGCTTCGTCGATAAGGCGGAGGAACTGAAGGGCAAGGGCGTGGATGAAATCGCCTGCACCGCGGTCAACGACGCCTTCGTCATGGGCGCCTGGGGCAAGTCCGCCAGCGCCGACGGCAAGGTGACGATGCTGGCCGACGGCAATGGCGACTTCGCGCAGGCCGTCGGCCTTACCATGGACGGCAGCAAGTTCGGCATGGGCACGCGCGGGCAGCGCTTCTCCATGATCGTCAAGGACGGCGTCGTTGCGGAGCTGAATGTCGAGGCGCCGGGTGATTTCAAGGTGTCGTCAGCCGAATATCTGCTCGACCAGATCTGATTTCCGGGGGATGCGCGCCCGCTATCCGGGCGCGCATCTTCCTTCGGTCATATAAGTGCGTTACCAAGGCTCGATGACAAGAAGCATCGGAAGTGCGATCGTCGCTGAACTCGACGACATCTATCGGAACTCCATCGAAAATCTTCGCGAGGCGATGCGCGCCTACGCCCGCGACGGCAGCGTACCGCCACCGGAAGCCAGGACGGACCGGCGTTTCTGCTATCCGGAATTGCGGATCACCCATCATGGCGAGTCGGACGCGCCGCCCCCCGGCCGCTCCTTCGCGCGGCTGTCCAAGCCCGGACGCTATGTGACCACCGTCACCCGCCCCGCCATGTTCGGGGACTATCTGGCCGAGCAGGTCGACCTTCTCGTCCGCGACTATGGCGTGATGGTGGAAACCGGCATCAGCGACCAGCCCATTCCCTTCCCCTATGTTCTGGACGGGCTGGACATGAGCGCGCTCGATGGCACCCCGCCAACCGAACTGGCCCGCCACTTCCCGGCCACCGAACTGGCGGAAATCGGGGACGAGATCGCGGACGGCCTGTTCATGCAGGATGCGGAGGGCGAAAGGCCGCTCGCGCTGTTCGACGGCCTTCGTACCGATTTTTCACTGGCGCGCCTGAAGCATTACACCGGCACCCCGGCAGAGCATGTGCAGCGCTACATCCTGTTCACTAATTATCACCGCTATGTCGACGAGTTCGTGGCATGGGCCTGCGCCGAATTGCAGCGGGAGGGCAGTCGCTACACCGCGCTGTCAGGGGCCGGTGGGGTCTATGTAACGCCGGAAACCGCCGACCCGGCGCAGATGATCGCGGACAGCGCCTGGCGCAGGCATCAGATGCCCGCCTATCACCTGATCGCTCCGGACCGCAGTGGGATCACGCTGGTCAACATCGGCGTCGGGCCCTCCAACGCCAAGACGATCTGCGACCATCTGGCCGTCGTGCGGCCGGAAGCCTGGCTGATGATCGGCCATTGCGGCGGCCTGCGCCCCAGCCAGCGGATAGGCGACTATGTGCTGGCCCACGCCTATCTGCGCGACGATCATGTTCTGGATGAAATGCTGCCGCCCGAAATCCCGGTACCCGCCATCGCGGAAGTACAGGTGGCGCTGGCGAAGGCGGCGGAGGCCGTGCTGGGCGGCGACGATCGGGAGGATTTCAAGCGCCGCCTGCGCACGGGCACGGTCGTGACGACCGACGACCGCAACTGGGAACTGCGCTATTCCAGTTCGGCGCTGCGGTTCAGCCTGTCCCGCGCCGTCGGCATCGACATGGAGTCGGCCACCATCGCCGCGCAGGGCTATCGCTTCCGCGTGCCTTATGGAACGCTGCTCTGCGTTTCGGACAAGCCGATCCACGGCGAACTGAAATTGCCGGGACAGGCCAATCGCTTCTATGAGGAAGCCATTGCGGGGCATCTGCGCGTGGGTCTTATGACCTGCGAACTGCTGCGGCAGGAGGGGCCGAAGCTCCACAGCCGCAAACTGCGCGCCTTCAACGAGCCGCCGTTCCGCTGAAGCTTGCCATGCTCCTGCATGGGCAGGAGCATGCGCATGGCTCAATCCGTCAGGAAATCCACCATCGCCTGCCCCAGCTCCTTCCGCGTCACCGCATTCATGTGGTTCCCCGGAACTTCGACATAGCGGCCGTGGGGCAGCAGTTCCGCCAGTTCCTGCGCGACGCCATTGTCCCGGTCATCGGCTCCGCAAATCACCTCTATGGGCTGCTGGAACCCGGCGATGACCTCCCTGGGCGTATCGACGAAGGTGTTGAGGATGTGCAGCATCGCGACCGGATCGCCCTTGGTGGTCTTCAGGAAGGCTTCCGTCATCCATTCCGACGTCCCCCGCTCGAACGTGCCGAGGTTGGTGAGGACATTGCGATAATAGCCGCCATTGTCGAGCGTCTGGACCAGACCGCGCAGCCCCATGCCGGCCAGGATCACCCTGCGCGGCGTCGCGCCCCGCGCCAGCATCCGCACCGTCGTCCGCGCCCCCAGCGAATAGCCGCCCAGATCATAGTCGGTCAGGCCAAGCTGCTCGACCAGCGCCAGCCCGTCCTCGGTCAGCGCGTCGGGCGGATAAGCGGCGGCATCATGGGGCTTGCCGCTTTCGCCATGCCCCCGAAGGTCGGGCAGGATGAGGCGAAATCCCGCCTCCACCAGCTTCGCGGCATGGCCGTAACGTATCCAGTTGGTGTAGGCATTGGAGAAATAGCCATGGATCAGAACCAGATCGCGGCCCTCCCCCACCACATGCACGGCAAGGGGAAGCCCGCCCAACCCCTTGATCTCCAGCTTCTCGATGGGCAGGTCGGACGTGGGGCCGGACATGAGCGGGCTACTCCTTGGATGAATGCGCGTGCGGCGATATGGCCTTGCCCTCTCCTTGTCGAGTAGAGAGAAGCCAGACAAGTGCGAGGACGCTCCCGATCTGCGCGGCCGCCATGTCCTTTTGCGGGTCCCACATGTCGCCCTGCTGGCCATTATACCAGTCCGCCGTCTGGCCGGCGGCCACCACGCTCAGCAGCCATTCGAAAATCTCGTAGACAGCGCCCACGAACCCGACGGAGACAAAGGCGAAAACAAGGCTCCAGCCCGTCCGCATGACGCCATGACGCCGCGCCGCTTCCGCGAAGGGCGCGGTCAGGAGGGCGCCGAAGGCGAAATGCACCAGCCGGTCATAGCCGTTGCGCGCCAAGCCGAAAGTGCCGGAAATATCATGGCCGCTGATCGCCCGCGCCCAGATGTCATAAGGTACATAGGAATAGATGTACCGCCCGCCCAGCGTATGCAGCAACAGGAACAGCAGGACGCACGCCACCGATCCGTTCGACAGCGGCCATCGGCGTAACAGCCAAGGCGAGACAAGGATGAGCAGCGCCGTCGGCCCATGCTGAAGCGGCGCCAGTTCGGGATAGGGCTGATCGACATTCGCGGCGACAATGGCCGCGACCAGCAGAACGATCATCCGGCGCTGCGCGGCTGGAACGTCTTTCCAGACAGCAGCGCCGGAGATCATTTAAAAGGCCTCAGCCTTTCTTCAGGTGACGGCGGCCCAGCAGTTCCGCGATCTGCACGGCGTTCAGAGCCGCGCCCTTGCGGAGATTGTCGCTGACGCACCAGAGGTTCAGGCCATTGTCGATGGTCGAATCCTCACGCACGCGGCTGATGAAGGTGGCATAGTCGCCCACGCACTCGACGGGGGTGACGTAACCGCCGTCCTCGCGCTTGTCGACCAGCATCACGCCGGGCGCCTCCCGCAGGATATTCTGGGCCTGCTCCGCCGAAATCTCATTCTCGAACTCGAGATTGATCGCCTCGGAATGCCCGACGAACACCGGCACGCGCACGCAGGTCGCCGTAACCTTCACCTTGGGATCGAGGATCTTCTTGGTTTCCGCAACCATCTTCCACTCTTCCTTGGTCGAGCCGTCGTCCAGGAAGACGTCGATATGCGGGATCACGTTGAAGGCGATCTGCTTGGTGAACTTCTTCGGTTCGGCCGGATCGCCGACGAAGATGTTGCGCGACTGCTCGAACAGCTCGTCCATGCCCGCCTTGCCCGCGCCGGAAACCGACTGGTAGGTGGCGACGACGACGCGCTTGATCGTCGCGGCATCGTGCAAGGGCTTGAGCGCCACGACCATCTGCGCGGTCGAGCAGTTGGGGTTCGCGATGATGTTCTTCTTCTTGTATCCGTCAATCGCATCCGGATTCACTTCCGGCACGATCAGCGGCACGTCCGGGTCCATGCGGTAGAGCGACGAATTGTCGATCACGACGCAGCCCGCCGCCGCCGCCTTGGGCGCATATTCCGCCGTCGGGCCGGAGCCTGCGGCAAACAGGGCGATGTCCCAGCCGGTGAAGTCGAAATGCTCGATATTCTTGCATTTGAGCGTCTTGCCGGTGTCACCGAAATCGATTTCGGTGCCCTGCGACCGGGGCGAGGCGACCGCCGCGATCTCGTCAATAGGGAACTCGCGCTCGGCGAGAATGGTCAGCATCTCGCGGCCCACATTACCGGTGGCACCAACGACGACGACCTTGTAGCCCATGACTTAACACTCCACTCCATGCAAAATTGCGGAGTGGGCGCCATAGCGGCATTGCGCCGTTTGTCCAGTGACAAGCCGTTTATTGCGTCAAAGCTTGGCTTGCATGGCGGACCTTGCCCTGCCCCCTTTCCTTACGCCCTCCCTCCGTTCGGGCTGAGCCTGTCGAAGCCCTTCACTTTCTTCTCAGAGAAAGCCCTTCGACAGGCTTGGAGCGAACGAAGGACAGGGTTCAGGATTATCGAGATTGGGGCCCCGTCCCATGCCGCGCCAGGAAATCCTCGATGGTCCGCCATAGATGCACGCTGATCCCCGGCCCGCCGACGCGGTGCGTCTGGCCCGGATAGACCATCATCTCGAACGGCACGGCGGCGCCCTGCATCTTCGCCACCAGCGCCATCGAATTGTCGAACACCACATTGTCGTCCGACATGCCGTGGATCAGCAGCAGCGGGTCCCTGATCTTCACCGCCTCATCCACCGCGCCGGAACCGGGATAGGCGCTGGGCTTCTCCTGCGGCCGGCCCAGATAGCGCTCGGTATAATGGGTGTCGTACAGTTCCCATTTCGTGACCGGCGCGCCCGCCACCGCCGCAGAGAACACCCCCGGCGCCTTCTCCAGCAGCTTGAGCGACATATAGCCGCCATAGGACCAGCCATAGGTCGCGATCCGCTTGGGATCGACATAGGGCTGGGTCTTGAGCCAGTTCACGCCCGCAAGCTGATCCTCCACCTCGACCGTACCCATGGCATGGTAGATCTGGTCCTCGAACGCCTTGCCGCGATCGGGCGTGCCCCGATTGTCGACGGCAAAGACGATCCAGCCCCTGTCCACCAGATATTGGTAGATGGGCGATCCCCATGAATTGGTGACCTGCCGTCCGGCGCCGGGCCCGCCATAATGGAGCATGAAGACCGGATAGCGCTTCCCCGCCTCCAGCGGCGGCGTCATGATCCGGGTGTAGAGCGTCGAGCCGTCCGCCGCCTTGATCGTGCCGAACCGGGTCTTCACATGGCTGGCCCAATAGGGCGCATAGGGGTGGCTGCCCCGAACCGCATTCTCCGACAGCCAGTTCAACTGCTTGCCCCCGCTGTCGGCCAGATAGACCTGCCTGGGCTGGTCGCTATTGCTGCGCGCGACCACGATGCGGCTCGCCGCGCCGTCCATCACGGCGTCGTTCCACCAGCCCGCCGAGGTCAGCTGCCGCAGCGGCCCCGCCTTGGCGAGCGGCGCGGCATAAAGCTGCTGCTCCAGCGGCGTTTCCCTGTTGCCGGTGAAATAGACAAGGCCTTTGCCCTCATCCACGCTCACCACATCGCGCACTTCCCATTCACCGCTGGTGAGCGGCGTCCACCGGCCGCCCCGCACATGGTAGAGATGTCCATGGCCGGTCTTTTCCGACCACCAGAGGAAGCTGCCATCCTTGAGCGGCGTGAAATTGTTGCTGAGGTTGATCCAGCTCTTCGCCCTTTCGGTCAGGATCACCCGCGCCTTGCCGGTCGCCGGATCGACGGCGAGCAGGTCGAGCGTCTTCTGGTCCCGGCTCTCGCGCTGGACGTAAAGTGTTCTGCCATCCTTGGACCAGTCGACGCGGGCGAGATAAACATCCTTCTCCGTGCCGAGATCGACCTTGACGGGCTCCCCGCCCTCCGGCTTCATCACATACAGCTCGATCAGCGCATTGGGCGTTCCGGCCGCCGGATAGCGCTGCTCATAGACCTTGGTGCCCTCGCCGCCGATGGCCGTGCGCGTGACGATACCGACCGGGCTTTCGTCCACGCGCGCAACCGCGATCAGCCTGTCGTCGGGCGACCACCAATAGCCGGTGCGCCGGTCCATTTCCTCCTGCGCGACGAACTCCGCCACGCCCCAGCTCACCGTGTCGCTGGCGCCCTGGGTCAACTGCTTCTCCGCGCCGCCCATCGGCTGAACGAAGAAATTGCCGCCGCGCACGAAGGACACATAGCCGCCCCTGGGGCTGACCACGCCGTTCAACTCGCCATCGGGCGTGTCGGTGAGACGCGTGGCCTTCCCATCCAGCGCGGCCAGATAAAGGTCGCCATCGACCGGCACGAGGATGGACTTGCCGTCCGGCGCCCAGTCATAGCTGACGATGCCGGTGCTGCCCGCGACGGAACGATCCCGCTCCCGCTGCATCTTCTCCGCCTCGGAAAGCGCCGCGCCGCTGCCGGTCTTCTTAGAATCGACCAGCATCCGCTCCGCGCCCGTGGACGTGTCCACCGCCCAAAGGTCGAGCCGTTCCTTCTCGTCCATCCGTGGCTTCAGCAGCGTCACCAGCTTGCCGTCCGGCGACAGCTTCAATGCCCTTGGTTGCGGGCCGGAGAGGTCCGGACTGGCGAACACCCGCTCCAGGGTCAGCTTTTCCTGCGCCTGGGCGGACATCACGGAAAGCAACAGCGCGCCGACAGCCGCGCCGCTTTTCAGATATGGCGACATTTTCATCCCTTGCCTCGCGGCGAAACCGCCGCATCACATGGCGCAGAGAATTAGCGCCAAGCAGATGAAAAGATCAATGTTGGGAAATAATATTTCTCCGCCATGATCGCCCGGATCATGGTGGGCGCGACAGGGATTGAACCTGTGACCCCACCCGTGTGAAGGGTGTGCTCTACCGCTGAGCTACGCGCCCCCTGTAAGGAGGAGGCGGCCATTGGCATCCACCGCGCCGCCTGTCAAGCATATCGAACAAGCTATTTTCCGAAAATGGACTTATCCGCTTCATCCGCGTTATAGTCGATACGCTTTCAGAAGGAGTGCATATTCATGCGTCAAACCGTCGCCCTGGTCATTGCTGGGCTGCTTCTCACCTCTTTGGCCGCCTGCAACACCGTGAAGGGTGCGGGCCGGGACATCGAATCCGTCGGCCGCGCCGGGGAAAAAGCCATCAACTGATCCGGCGGGACCGCCGGTTACTGGAGGATGCGGCCCGCAACGGCCGCATCCTTCTCCAGGCGGACGCCGTCGCATTCCGGCTCGCCACAATCGCAGGCGGCGATCGTATAGCGCACGCCGCACATCACCAGCACGTCCTGGTCGAAGGAATAGTTCGATATTCCCGCACGTTCGACCTTTTCCTGCGCTCTGGCCTTGAGGGTCATGATCCTGCCTCTCTGCAACATGCCCGAATGATTGTTGCTGCGTTGCACAATGTCAATTGCGCCAGATCGGTTCCTGAACGAATTGAAATAAATCTGTCCAGAAAATGACACGATCCGGCGCTTATGCAGCGGATGCTTGCGCGCCGTCACCATCGCTCCCATATGCCGGCCATGAACGACCAACGCTCCCATTCCATGCCGGTCTGGCATGGCACGACCATCATGTCGGTACGCAAGAACGGGAAGGTGATCGTGGCCGGCGACGGCCAGGTCTCGATGGGCCAGACGGTGATGAAGCCCAACGCCCGCAAGGTCCGCCGTCTCCACGACGGATCGGTCATCGGCGGCTTCGCCGGCGCCACGGCGGACGCCTTCACCCTGTTCGAACGGCTGGAGGCCAAGCTGGAGCGCCACAACGGCCAGTTGATGCGCGCCGCCGTGGAACTCGCCAAGGACTGGCGGACCGACAAATATCTCCGCAACCTGGAGGCGATGATGATCGTCGCGGACAGGGAAGTGACGCTGATCCTGACCGGCAATGGCGACGTGCTGGAACCGGTTGGCGGCGTCGCGGCCATCGGTTCGGGCGGCAACTTCGCCCTCGCCGCGGCGCGGGCGCTGGTGGAATATGAGGAAGATGCCGAAACCCTGGCCCGCAAGGCGATGAAGGTGGCGGCGGACATCTGCGTCTACACCAATGACCAGCTCGTGGTCGAAGAGCTGGAATCTGTAGCTTGAACCCCGTTCGGGCTGAGCCTGTCGAAGCCCCCTCCTTTCTTCAGAAGCAACGCCCTTTGACATTTGAATGAGCCAGGCGGCTCATGAAGACAGGGCGAACGGATTTTTAGAGATCCCATGAACGACAACCTGACCCCCAAAGCCATCGTCTCCGCGCTGGACGCGCACATCATCGGCCAGTCCGACGCCAAGCGCGCCGTAGCCGTCGCCCTGCGTAATCGTTGGCGCCGTCAACGCCTCTCCGCCGACCTGCGCGACGAGGTGACGCCGAAGAACATCCTGATGATCGGCCCCACCGGCTGCGGCAAGACGGAGATCAGCCGCCGTCTCGCCAAGCTGGCCGACGCGCCCTTCGTCAAGGTGGAAGCGACCAAATTCACCGAGGTCGGCTATGTCGGCCGCGACGTGGAGCAGATCGTCCGCGATCTGGTCGAGGAAGCCGTCCGTCTGGAACGCGACCGCCGCCGCGAAGCCGTGCGCGAAGCCGCGTCCGAAGCCGCCATGGCCCGCCTGCTCGACGCGCTCACCGGCAAGGAAGCGAGCGAGGCGACCCGCCTCTCCTTCCGCCAGCGGATCGAGAACAACCAGATGAACGATGTCGAGGTGGAGGTGGAAGTCACCGACAGCCCCTCCATGCCGATGGAAATCCCCGGCATGGGCGGCCAGATCGGCATGATCAACCTCAGCGACATGATGTCCAAGGCCTTCGGCCAGCAACAGAAGAAGCGCCGCAAGCTGCGCGTCGCGGAAGCCTGGGACAAGCTGGTCGAGGAGGAGCAGGACAAGAGGCTGGACCAGGACGATGTCGCCCGCGTCGCCATCTCCAGCGCGGAGCAGAACGGCATCGTCTTCCTCGATGAGATCGACAAGATCGCGGTGAGCGACGTGCGCGGCGGCTCCGTCAGCCGCGAAGGCGTGCAGCGCGACCTGCTGCCGCTGATCGAGGGCACGACGGTCTCGACCAAATATGGCCCGCTCAAGACGGACCATATATTGTTCATCGCATCCGGCGCTTTTCATGTGGCGAAGCCCAGCGACCTGCTGCCGGAATTGCAGGGCCGCCTGCCGATCCGCGTCGAACTGAAGGCGCTGACCGAGGATGATTTCGTCTCGATCCTCTCCGACACCAAGGCGAGCCTTGTTGCGCAATATCGCGCGCTGCTGGCGACCGAGGGCGTGACCATCGACCTGACGCCCGATGGCATCCGCGCCGTCGCGAAGATCGCGGCGGAGGTGAACAGCGAGGTCGAGAATATCGGCGCCCGCCGCCTCCAGACGGTTATGGAAAAGCTGCTGGAGGATGTGAGCTTCGACGCCGAGGATCGCCAAGGCGAAACGCTGGTGATCGATGCGGCCTATGTGGAGAAGCAGTTGAGCGCAGTGGCGCGCAACACCGACCTCAGCAAATATGTGCTGTAAGGGCGAAGCTAGCCCTTATTAACGCCGTGTTCCTGCCTGCGCAGGAACACGGCGTATTTACAGACGCCTCTGTCAATCAAGCGAAGTCAGAAGCGGTTCCGACTCCACCTACTGATTAAAAGTCAGTAGCTCCGCCCCACCAGCACACGCTCCACCGCCTTCTCGCCGGTGAACACGCACAGCCCATCCGCCGCTTCCGCATCGGATGGAATATTGCGCAACGTCAGCTTCTCACCCTTCAACCACTCAACCACCTTGTCGAGCGCAGCCCCAGTCGGCTTGGCCCACTGCACCAGCGCCCAACCCGGCTTCTTGCTAGCCCCGAAATAAGCCTTCAGCCCATCCAGCGACGTCACCGACCTGTCGATATTCCCCAGCAGCCGCGCCTGCGCATCCGCAAACAAAGCCTGCTGAATATCCTCCAGCATCCCCGTAGCCGCGCCAAGGAAGTCCGCCTTCGCCACAATCCGGCTATCGAGCTTCCCGTCCTCACGATAAAGCCGATCACGCCGGATTATGGACACATTGCCCCCGGCCACGTCGCGCCCGCCGACTTCGATCACGACCGGCGCCCCCTTCTTGACCCAGCCCCAGCGCTTGTTCGCCGCCTTGGCCGGCCGCCGGTCCAGCAAGGCGCGCACCGGCTCCCGGAACACATCCTGCCTGTTCAGCTCCGCCACCAGCTCGCCGCAATAATCCAGGATCGCCGCATCCTCATCCGTATCGCGCAGCATCGGCACGAGGACCACCTGATAAGGCGCGACCCGCGGCGGCACGCGCAGCCCGTCATCATCGCCATGCACCATGATCAGCCCGCCGATCATCCGCGTCGACACGCCCCAACTGGTCGTCTGCGCCAGTTCCTGCTGCCCCTCGGCATTCTGGAACTTGATGTTCTGCGCCTGCGAGAAGGTGGTCCCCAGGAAATGCGAAGTGCCCGCCTGCAACGCCTTCCCATCCTGCATCATCGCCTCGATGGAATAGGTCGCGACGGCCCCCGGAAAGCGCTCATTCTCCGGCTTCTCGCCCGCGATCACCGGCAGCGCCACGCACTCCTCGGCAAAGCTGCGATAGACTTCCAGCATCTTGAGCGTCTCTTCCATCGCCTCATCGACGCTGGCGTGAGCAGTATGCCCCTCCTGCCAGAGAAATTCCGCCGTGCGCAGGAACATCCGCGTGCGCATTTCCCAACGCACGACATTCGCCCACTGGTTGATCAGCACCGGCAGGTCGCGCCAGCTCTGCACCCAGCGGGAGAAGGCCGCGCCGATCACCGTCTCCGACGTCGGACGAACCACCAACGGCTCCTCCAGCTTCGCTTCGGGATCGGGGATCATCTTCCCGTCCTTCTGGATCAGCCGGTGATGCGTGACGACCGCCATTTCCTTGGCAAAGCCGTCGACATGCTCCGCCTCCTTCTCGAAATAGGAAAGCGGAATGAACAGCGGGAAATAGCAATTCTCATGGCCGGTCGCCTTGATGCGCTCGTCCAGCAGCTTCTGCATCCGTTCCCAGATGCCGTAACCCCATGGACGGATGACCATGCACCCGCGCACACCGCTTTCCTCGGCCATGTCGGCTTCGGAAATGACGGCCTGATACCAGGCGGCGAAATCCTGTTCGCGGGTAACGGAAAGGGCGTGCTTCACGGGATTGACCTTAAAATTCGAGTGGATGGCGCGCCATAGGCCAAGCGCGCCGCCCCTGTCGACCCCAAAGGGCCGTCGCCCCAATGAGCAACCAGCCCAAGTAAAGGGCGAACATCGACAATATCGTCATCCCAGCGAAAGCTGGGATCTCGTAAGGCCAGGCTGTGTCGTACCGCCTGAG
This sequence comes from Sphingobium sp. SA916, assembly GCF_002894065.1. Classification (NCBI taxonomy): domain Bacteria; kingdom Pseudomonadati; phylum Pseudomonadota; class Alphaproteobacteria; order Sphingomonadales; family Sphingobiaceae; genus Sphingobium; species Sphingobium sp. SA916. The sequence goes on along the minus strand of NZ_LXYF01000022.1, from coordinate 15,726 downwards.
ATCCCAGCTTACGCTGGGATGACGGAAATCAGGAAAGCTTGTCGATCTTCGCGTTGAGCGCGGCAAGCTGGGCCTTGAGTTCCGCGATCTCATCGTCCTTCGCCTCTTCGGCAGCGGACGGCGTGGGCGAAGATGTCGGCGCCGCCATGCCAGCTATTCCGGGCATCCCCGGCATCCCCGTGCCGAAGGCGCTCGCCGCCGCCTCGAACATCTGCATGTTGCGCTTGGCGATCTCGGCCAGCGGGCCGCCGCCAAAGGCGCCCTTCATGGCTTCCTGGAACTGCTGCTGGTTCTTGCGAAAGGCGTCCATCGACGCTTCCAGATATTGCGGCACCATGGACTGCATGGAATCGCCGTACATGGCGATCAACTGACGCAGGAAGTTGACGGGCAGCATGTTCTTGCCCCGCTGCTCCTCCTCCATGATGATTTGGGTCAGGACATTATGCGTGATGTCCTCTCCGGTCTTCGCATCGACGACGACGAACTCGCGCCCCTCACGAGTCATCTGCGACAAAAGATCCAGCGTGATGTAGCTCGACGTTTCTGTGTTATAGAGCCGCCTGTTAGCGTACTTCTTGATGACGACCGGTTCGGATTCGTTCGCGGTCTTAGATTTGGCCATGGATACCTCTCCCACACCTGCATTTTCCGCATTAGCACAAGGGAATGCCGCGCCGCAACATGGGCCGCGGCCCCTGCCCCTTTTTCTTAATATTTTATGGCGCGAGACGGAGGATGATCCCGAACTGCGCAAACGGGCGTTCCGGGGTTTGCGGAAATATCAGGAGGCTATTCGCCCCGCCCCGCCCCCCGCCGTTCCCGTCGTGGCTCGCGAAGGCAGCGCCAGGCTGCTCCGATATGGGACGGAAAACGGCCGTCATCCCGTGGTTTTCGTGCCCTCGCTGATCAACCCGCCGCAAGTGCTGGACCTGTCCGGCAGCCGGTCCATGCTGCGCCACATGCGCGCAGCAGGACATGACGCCTATCTGGTCGACTGGGGCACGCCCGCGGCGGACGACGGCGCGCTGGGGCTCGACCGGCATGTAACGGACCGCCTGCTGCCGATGCTGGCAGCCCTGCCCCGGCCACCCATATTGGTGGGATATTGCCTCGGCGGAAATCTGGCCATCGGCGCCGCAGCGCTGCAACCCGCAAGGGCGTTGGCGACGATTGCCGCGCCCTGGAACTTCGACGGGTTCCCTGCGGCAGACCGGGAACAGATCGGCGCGCTCTGGCGCAGTTCCAGGCCCATGTGCCAACGGTTGGACTATGTCCCGATGGAGGTGCTGCAATCGGGCTTCTGGGCGATGGACCCCGCCCGGACGATTCGCAAATATGCGGCCTTTGCCGGCATGGAGCCGGGTTCCGACGAAGAGCATGCCTTTCTGGCGGTCGAGGATTGGGCCAATGGCGGCCCACCGCTCAGCTATGCTGCGGGGCGTGACCTTTTCGAGCAATTCTATGCCGCAAATGCGAGCGGACGGGGGGAATGGCATATCGACGGACGAACGGTCGATCCCCGCCGGCTGACTTGTCCAACGCTTTCAATCCGTTCCGCAACGGACCGCATCGTTCCCGCCGCCGCCGCCCCGGAAATGGGCGAGAACACGACCTTGAGCCTTGGCCATGTCGGCATGATCGTGGGCGGCAACGGACGGGCGATGCTGTGGGAGCCTTTGTCCCAATGGCTTTCCAGTCATGGCGGATGATGATATGTGCGCCTGCGAAAACAATCACCCCGGAACTGAGGATCAAGGCTTTGTCAGACATCGTCATCACCGCTGCCAAGCGTACCGCCGTCGGCAGCTTCATGGGCGCCTTCGGGTCGACCCCCGCGCATGAGCTGGGCCGCACCGCCATTGTCGCCGCTCTCGCCCAGGCCGGCGTCGCGCCGGAGGAAGTGGACGAAGTCATATTGGGCCAGGTCCTGACCGCGGCGCAGGGCCAGAACCCCGCCCGTCAGGCCGCCGTCAACGCCGGCATTCCGGTGGAGCGCACCGCCATCGGCCTCAACCAGCTTTGCGGCTCTGGCCTGCGCGCGGTCGCTCTGGCGGCTCAGGCGATCCGCGCGGGCGACGCCCGCATCATGGTCGCGGGCGGTCAGGAAAGCATGTCGATGGCGCCCCATGCGCAATATCTGCGCGGCGGCGCGAAGATGGGGCCGATTTCCTTCATCGACACGATGACGCATGATGGCCTGACCGACGCCTTCAACAATTATCACATGGGCATCACGGCGGAAAATCTGGCCGAGAAGTACCAGATCAGCCGCGAGGCGCAGGATGAATTCGCCGTCGGCAGCCAGAACAAGGCCGAAGCCGCCCGCGCATCGGGCCGCTTCAAGGACGAGATCGTTCCCGTGACGATCAAGGGCCGCAAGGGCGACACCGTCGTCGACGCCGACGAATATATCCGCGCCGGCGCCACGCTGGAGGCGATGCAGGGCCTGCGTCCGGCCTTCAAGAAGGACGGCACCGTCACCGCCGCCAATGCCAGCGGCATCAACGACGGCGCCGCCGCCCTCGTGCTGATGAGCGCCGATGAGGCCGCCAGGCGCAACGCGACCGTGCTGGCGCGCATCGCCGGCTTCGCGACCTGCGGCGTCGATCCGTCGATCATGGGCATCGGCCCGGCTCCGGCGAGCCGTCAGGCGCTGGCCAAGGCGGGCTGGTCGCTGGCCGATCTCGACCTGATCGAAGCCAATGAAGCCTTCGCCGCGCAGGCGCTGGCGGTGGGTCAGGAACTGGGCTGGGACCCGGAGAAGGTCAATGTGAACGGCGGCGCGATCGCCATCGGCCATCCGATCGGCGCTTCGGGCGCCCGCGTCCTCACCACCCTGCTCTACGAAATGCAGAAGCGCGACGCCAGGAAGGGCCTCGCGACCCTCTGCATCGGCGGCGGCATGGGCGTCGCCATGTGCGTCGAGCGCTAAGCCGGCGGTAAGCAACGAAAAGGCCGCCGACCCAATCCGGATCGGCGGCCTTCTGCTGTCAGCGCCAGATGCGGTCGAAACGCGCGCCCAGCCCTGTCAGCAACTCATATTGCGACAGTCCGGAAACCGCCGCCGCCTCCGCCAGCGCATAGTCGACGCGCAGCCAATCCCCCTCCGCGACCTCGGGCAGACCCGACACGTCGACAGCGGTCAAATCCATTGAGACCCGTCCCACCACCGGCAGGTGCCGGTCCCCGACAGCCATGGACCCCCGCCCGGAAAAGCCGCGCAAATAACCGTCGGCATAGCCCAGATTCACCACGGCGATCTCCATGTCCGCCGCTGCGCGATGGGTCGCATTATAACCGATCGTGTCGCCCGCCCGGACACGGCGGCGTTGCAGCACCTGCGCCTCCGGAAAGACGACCTGCCCGATCCGCCCCGCCGCTTCCGTGCGCGGCACGCCGCCGTAAAGCGCGATCCCCGGCCGCGTCATGTCGAAGGCATAGGCAGCGCCCAGGCAAATCCCCGCACTGTTCGCCAGGCTGTAACGCGCCGCCCTGACTGCGCCCCGCAGCGCCGAAAACCGCTCCAACTGCACTTGGCTGAGCGGCACATCCTCGTCGGCGGAAGCCAGATGGCTGAGCAATGTCGCCACCTCCAGCCCCGCAACCTGCGCCGAAACATCGCCCCGCCAATCCAGCCCCAGGCGGTTCATGCCGGTATCGACCATGACGTCGCAAAGCCCGCCGCCCGCCTCCTTCCAGCGCGCAACCTGCCCTTCCGTGCACAGCACCGGCCTTGCGCGGGAGGCGAGCGCCACCGCCATGTCCTCCTCCCGCACGCCATGCAGCACGGAAAGCGACACGCCCTCGCCGATCAAAGGCTCCAGCGCCATCGCCTCGGCCCAGTTGGACACGAAGAAGTCCCGGCATCCCGCAGCCAGCAAGCGCCGCATCACCTCCGCGCTGCCCAGCCCATAGCCATTGGCCTTGATCGCCGCCCCGCATGCCGCCGCGCCGCCCTGCCGCTTCAACCAGCGCCAGTTGGCGAGCAAAGCGCCTCCATCCAGACGCAGGCGCAAAGGTGCGGAAAAATCAGCCATCGCCTGTCCGATAGCGCTCCGCGACGCAAGCGTCGAGGGATCAGGCATCCATCGCGGCCCCGCGCGTCTCCGGCAGGGCGACGATGCAGGTCAGCAGGGCGACCGCCACCACCGCGATGGTGTACCACAGCCCCGCATAGGGATCGCCCGTCCGCGCCACGATATATTGGCTGACCAGCGGCAGGAACCCGCCGAAATAACCGGTCCCGATATGATAGGGGATCGACAGCGAGCTATAGCGGATCCGCGCCGGGAAATATTCCGACAGCAGCGCCGCGACGGGACCATAGGTCGCCCCCGACAGCGTCCAGAGCAGCAGCAGCGCCAGGAACAACAACAAAGCGCGCGGCCAGTCCGGCGTGACGGGGGCCGATTCATATCCCGCCGCATGCAGCGCCGCATCCAGCCCTTCCGCGCTCAGATCCGCGACCGCCACGGAACCGACGCTGACCGAAGGCGTCGCCGCCTCCCGCTTTTCATAGGCGATGCCGCGCTTGGAAAAATGGTCGAGCAGCTTGCCGCAGACGGTCGGCTGCACCTTGGCGAAGGGATCGAAGCTGCAATCGGGGCCGCTGACGATCACCGGCGCGCGCTCCGCCGCCCGGTAGAGGGCCGGGTTCGCCACGCTCCCCATGAACTGATAGAGCGGCATGAGCAGCAGCAGCACCAGCGCATAGCCGATGACGATGGGCTTCTTCCGCCCCACCCGGTCGGACAGCCAGCCGAAGAAGATGAAGGCCGCCACGCCCGCAAAGGCGCTGCCGCCCACCAGCAACTGCGCGATGCCCGGCGCGACATGCAGGCCGTTCTGCAGGAAATAGAGCGCCTGGAACATCACCGTATAAGCGATGACGGTGAAGCCCGCCGCGATGCCGATCATCGCCACCAGCATCCGCCGCTTGTTGCCGGGATAGGTGAACGCCTCCTTCAGCGGATTGCGCGATTGCTCGCCCGCCGCCTTCATCGCCGCGAAGATCGGGCTTTCGCGCAGCATCAGCCGCATCCAGAGCGAAATCGCCAGCAACGCCAGCGAGAAGATGAAGGGCAGGCGCCAGCCCCAATCGTCCCACACCGCCTTGCCGACGATCCATTGCGTGCCGACCACGACGATCAGCGACAGGATGAAGCCGCCGATCACCCCCGCCTGGATGAAGCTGGTGAAGAAACCCCTCCGCCCCGGCGGCGCATGTTCCGCGACATAGATCGCCGCCCCGCCATATTCCCCGCCCAGCGCCAGTCCCTGCGCGATCCGCAACAGGATCAGGATGACCGGCGCGGCGATGCCGATGCTCGCGGCGGACGGGGTCAGCCCGACGCCCGCCGTCGCCGCTCCCATCAGCACGATGGTCGCCAGAAAGGTATATTTGCGCCCCAGCCTGTCGCCCAGATAGCCGAACAACGCCGCGCCGAGCGGCCTGAACCCGAAACCGATGGCGAAGCCTGCCAGCGAATAGAGGAGTTCCACGGTCGGATTGTCCGTCGGGAAGAATGACGCCCGATGATCGGGGCGAGGACGCCGTAGATGTAGAAGTCATACCATTCGAACAATGTGCCGAGTGCCGAAGCGGTGATGACCAGCCGGTCACGCCTCGCATCCATCACATAGTCGGTGCCGACCGCACTTCCACCCATTCCGCCCCCGCTTGCCTGACTGATTGTTCGCCTACGTTCTAATGAAGTGCCGAACTCCGGCAAGCGCGACGTGCGAATGGACGCGATATGCGTGGGAAGCGGACACCCGCTTTATCCCTCTCCCTTGAGGGAGAGGGCTGCGCAGACTTGGCAGCTTGCTGCCTTAGTCGTAGCTGGGTGAGGGGGTTGCGATCCAGGGGATCGCACGGGCCGCAGGCCCGCTCCTCCTTCATCCAGATCAGCCCCTTCAAAACAGCCGCGCCCCATTCGGCACTGCCCGATCCGGCGCAAACAGCACCACGGCCCCGACCTCATCGGCAAAGCCAAGCGTCAGCACCTCGGACAGGAACTTCCCGATCTGCCGCGGCGGAAAATTGACGACGGCCGCAACCTGTCGGCCCGGCAGGTCCTCCACCGCATAATGTTCAGTGATCTGCGCGCTCGATCTCTTCTGGCCGATGCCCGGACCGAAATCGATCACCAGCTTATAGGCTGGCTTGCGCGCCTCCGGATATGGCTCCGCTGAAAGGATCGTGCCGACGCGAATGTCGACCTTCAGAAAATCGTCGAAACCGATGACGTCGGCGGCGGCCGAAGCGGAATCATGATTCAGATGCATGGCGGCATGCTAGAGAGTTTTCCAAGCAGATGGAATCATCTGCTGAATCGGAAAACGCGAGAGCGATTTTCAGGCGATCGGAACCGACCGCCGGTCCAGAATCACGGAAAAACAAGGAATCTGGAACGGCGATCCGATTCAATTTCAAAGCAGCCCGCTCAAGAACCGGTCCCATGGCAAGGTCGGGAAGGCCGTTCCCCGACCTCGCCCCAGGCAAGCGCTTATTCCAGTTCCAGAATGATCGCGTCGACCGGCAGGCTTTCCCCTTGCGCGGCGGACACGCTCTTCACCACGCCCGCCTTCTGCGCGCGCAGGATATTCTCCATCTTCATCGCCTCGATCACGGCCAGCGGCTGGCCGATCTCGACCTTGTCGCCTTCCTTCACATTCAGCGCCACCAGCAGGCCCGGCATCGGGCAGATCAGGAAGCGCGACAGGTCTGGCGGAATCTTCTCGATCATATGCCTGGCATGCACCGCCGCATGGGCGGGCAGGATGCGCAGCTTGTGGCTGGCGCCATGGGCGGTCAGCACGAAGCCCGAACGCACCGGCGCGATCTTCACCGCCAGTTGCTCCTCACCGAACTCCGCCTCGATCAGCCGGTCGCCGGGCGTATATTCCAGCGCCAGTTCGATGGCTTTGCCATCCACCGTGACGTCATCGCCATTGATCACGACATCATGGACCGCATCGCCGATCTTCACCTGCCAGTCGGTCGGCGGAGCGAGGCGCTTGCCAAGCTGCCCGTCGATGCGGCGCGCCCGGTCCGCCTGCGCCATGGCTGCAAAGGCGCCGATGGCCGACAGACGCTTCAGCAGCGTCTCCGAAGCCGGCGCGCCGGTGAAGCCCTCCGGATATTCCTCCGCGATGAAGCCGGTGGTGATGTTGCCCGAACGGAATCGCGCATGCTGCATCAGCGCGGAAACGAAATCGATATTATGCCCCGGCCCCTCGATCTCGAACTGGTCGAGCGCCGCGATCTGCTTGTCTATGGCTTCCAGCCGGGTCGGCGCCCAGGTGATCAGCTTGGCGATCATCGGGTCGTAGAACATGCTGACCTCGCCGCCTTCGACCACGCCGTCGTCGACGCGCACCAGCGCCCCCGTTTCATCAGCGCCGGTTTCGGGCGGATTGTAACGGATCAGGCGGCCCGTGGAGGGCAGGAAGCCGCGATAGGGGTCCTCGGCATAGACGCGGTTCTCGATCGCCCAGCCGTTGATCTTCACATCTTCCTGGGCGAAGCCCAGTTCCTCGCCATTGGCGACGCGGATCATCTGCTCGACCAGATCGAGGCCAGTGATCTCTTCCGTAACCGGATGCTCCACCTGCAGACGGGTGTTCATCTCCAGGAAGTAGAAACCGTCGCCCGTCCTGTCCGCGCCCGATACGATCAACTCGACCGTGCCCGCGCTGAAATAGCCGACCGCCCGCGCCAGGGCGACGCACTGCTCGCCCATCTTCCTGCGCATTTCGGGAGATACGAAGGGCGACGGCGCTTCCTCCACCACCTTCTGGTGGCGGCGCTGGATCGAACATTCACGCTCATTGAGATAGACGATGTTGCCGTGCTGATCGCCCAGTATCTGGATTTCGATATGGCGCGGGCTTTCGATGAACTTCTCGATGAACACGCGGTCATCGCCGAAGCTGTTCAGCCCCTCGCGCTTGGTCGCCTCGAAGCCTTCGCGAACGTCCTGCTCGGAATAGGCAAGGCGCATCCCCTTGCCGCCGCCGCCGGCCGATGCCTTCATCATCACCGGATAGCCGATCTCGTTCGAGATGCGGACGGCATGTTCGGTATCCTCGATCACACCGACATAGCCGGGAACCACATTGACGCCGGCCGCCTTGGCGAGCTTCTTCGATTCGATCTTGTCGCCCATGGCGGCGATTGCGTTGGCGGGAGGACCGACGAAGACGATGCCCGCTTCGTCCAGCGCCTTGCGGAAGCTCTCCCGCTCCGAGAGGAAGCCGTAGCCGGGGTGAACCGCGTCGGCGCCGGTCGCCCTGCACGCCTCGATGATCTTGTCGGCCAGCAGATAGGACTGGGCGGCAGGCGGCGGGCCCAGATGCACGGCCTCGTCCGCCATCAGCACATGGGGGCTGCGCGCATCCGCATCGGAATAGACCGCAACGGTCTTGATGCCCATCTTCCGCGCGGTGCGGATGACGCGGCACGCAATTTCGCCACGGTTCGCGATCAGGATCTTGGTGATTGCCATTATCTATCCTTGCCCCAGTCCTTATTCAGTTCCTCTCACCCCGTTCGGGCTGAGCTTGTCGAAGCCCCCTCCTTCCCTTTCGAAGAGAAGTGCAGCCCTTCGACAAGCTCAGGGCGAACGGAGGTGGTGGTTGATGCTAATCGCCGTGCATGAAGGCGCCCGACGAGAACAAACCCCAGAAGATCACGGCCAGCACAACGACGATCACCGCCATCATTCGGCCGAATTTCACTCAGCCGCCTCCAGATGCCCATGCGGCTGAGCCATCATCGGCGTCAGCCCGAGCTTCCCGAGCAACGCGCTATCCTTGTCGTCCCCGGCATTGGCCGCGGTCAGCAGCTTGTCGCCGGTGAAGATGCTGTTCGCCCCCGCCATGAAGCAGAGCGCCTGACAGGCCTCGCTCATGCTCTCGCGCCCGGCGGAAAGCCGCACCATCGACTGCGGCATGACGATCCGCGCCACGGCGACCGTGCGGACGAACTCAACCTCATCGATCTTCGCGAGCGGCGTGTCCTTCAGCATGTCGCCCAGCACCGTGCCCTCGACCGGCACCAGCGCGTTGATCGGCACGCTTTCGGGATGCGGCATGGTGGCGAGCGCATGCAGGAAACCGATGCGATCCGATCGCGTCTCCCCCATGCCGACGATTCCGCCGCAGCACACATTGATGCCCGCGTCCCGGACATTTTCCAGCGTCTCGATCCGGTCCGCGAAGGTCCGGGTGGTGATGACGTTGGCGTAATTTTCCGGCGAGGTGTCGATATTGTGGTTGTAATAATCCAGCCCCGCATCGGCCAACTGCTTGGCCTGACCAGCCGACAGCATGCCCAGCGTCATGCAGGTTTCCATGCCCATCTGGCGAACGCCCTTCACCATTTCGATGAGCTTGGGCATGTCCCGTTCCTTGGGATTGCGCCACGCCGCACCCATGCAGAAACGGCCCGAACCATGGTCCTTCGCCTGCGCCGCCGCCTGAAGCACCGCCTGCACGTCCATCAGCTTAGTGGCCTTGAGGCCGCTTTCCGCCTCGGTCGACTGGCTGCAATAGCCGCAATCCTCCGGACACCCCCCCGTCTTGATCGACAGCAGGGTGGAAAGCTGCACTTCATTGCGCGGGAAGTTCGCACGATGGATCGACTGCGCCTCGAACATCAGGTCGTTGAAGGGCAGGTCGAACAGCGCGGCAATCTCGTCGCGGGTCCAGTCAGTGCGAGGCGTCTTAGTCATTATGCGGCTTCCTCCAGCCCCGCCGGGGGCATGTTGTGGCCGAGGAGGCGCAGCACATCGGCGGCGCATTCCACGACGTTGGAGCCCGGTCCATAAATCCCTTGGACGCCTGCGTCACGGAGGAAGTCGTAATCCTGCGGCGGAATGACCCCACCCGCCACCACCTTGACGTCGTTGCGGCCCTGTTCCCGAAGCTGCCTGATGAGTTCGGGAATAAGCGTCTTGTGCCCGGCGGCCAGCGACGAGGCGCCGACCACGTCCGCGCCGCTGTCGAGCGCCAGCACCACCGTTTCCTCCGGCGTCTGGAACAGCGGACCCGACACGATGTCGAAACCCATGTCCCCGAACGCGGACGCGATCACGTTGGCGCCCCGGTCGTGGCCGTCCTGCCCCATCTTGGCGATAAGGATCTTCGGCTTGCGACCGAGGCGCCGCTCGACGGCCTGCACCCCGTCAAGAACCTGTTGCCAGCGGGCATCCCGCGCATAGGGCTTGGAATAGACGCCCTTCACCGGCGTCGGCACCGTGCCGTATCGGTTGAAGCTGTCCTCCATGGCGGAGGAGATTTCGCCCAGCGTGGCGCGGGCGCGCGCCGCTTCGACCGCATGGGCGAGAAGATTGTTCTCGATCGACTGCTCGCCCGCCGCCGCCCGGCGCAGCGCATCCAGCGCGGCCTGACAGGCGGCCTCGTCACGCTCCGCCTTCACCTTGTTGATGCGGGCGATCTGCGCTTCACGGACCTTGCTGTTGTCGACTTCCAGCGTCTCGAGCAGGTCCTCGTTCGCCAGACGATATTTGTTCACGCCGACGATCACGTCCTCGCCCCGGTCGACCCGCGCCTGACGGGCGGCGGCGGCGGTCTCGATCATCGCCTTGGGCCAGCCGGCGGCCACCGCCTTCGCCATGCCGCCTTCGGCCTCGACGCGGTCGATGATCTCCTGCGCGGCGTCGACCAGTTGCTGGGTCAGCGCCTCGATATAATAGCTGCCGCCCAGCGGATCGACGACATTGCACATGCCCGTCTCTTCCTGGATGACGATCTGCGTGTTGCGCGCGATACGGGCGGAGAAATCGGTTGGGAGCGCGATTGCCTCGTCCAGCGCGTTGGTGTGCAGCGACTGCGTGCCGCCCAGCATCGCCGCCATCGCCTCGATGGTGGTGCGCATGACATTGTTATAGGGGTCCTGCTCGGTCAGCGACACGCCCGACGTCTGGCAATGGGTGCGCAGCATCTTGGAGCGCTCATCCTTGGCGCCGAGCCTCGTCATCACCCGATGCCAGAGCACGCGGGCAGCGCGCAGCTTGGCGATCTCCATGAAGAAGTTCATGCCGATGGCGAAGAAGAAGCTCAAACGCCCGGCGAACCTGTCGATGTCTAGGCCGCTCGCCACGCCATAGCGCACATATTCCGCGCCGTCCGCGATGGTGAAGGCCAGTTCCTGCACCTGCGTCGCCCCGGCTTCCTGCATATGATAGCCGGAGATGGAGATGCTGTTGAACTTGGGCATCTCCCGGCTGGTATAGCCGAAAATGTCGCTGATGATCCGCATCGAGGGTTCGGGCGGGTAGATATAGGTGTTGCGGACCATGAACTCCTTGAGGATGTCGTTCTGGATGGTCCCGTCGAGCAGCCTGCGCTCGACCCCCTGCTCCTCGCCCGCGACGATGAAGAAGGCGAGGATCGGGATCACCGCGCCGTTCATGGTCATGGAAACCGACATCTGGTCGAGCGGAATGCCGTCGAACAGGATCTTCATGTCCTCGATGGTGTCGATGGCGACGCCCGCCTTGCCGACGTCGCCCACGACACGCGGATGGTCGCTGTCATAACCGCGATGGGTGGCGAGATCGAAGGCAACGCTCAGCCCCTTCTGTCCCGCCGCCAGATTGCGGCGATAGAAGGCGTTGGATTCCTCCGCGGTCGAAAAGCCCGCATATTGCCGGATGGTCCAGGGACGCCCCGCATACATGGATGCGCGTACGCCCCGCGTGAACGGCGCGAAGCCGGGCAGGCCCGGATCGCCAACTTTATCCGGGGTGACATCCTCCGCCGTGTAGAGCGGCTTGACCGTGATCCCTTCCGGGGTTTCCCAGTTCAGGTCCTTGCCCTTCACCTCCTTGGCGGCGGCGGCGGCCCACTGGTCCAGCGTCGGCTTCTCTGTCATATCAATGCGCGCCTTCCTTGGGCGTTTCCATGATTTCGGTCAGCACCCCATTCATGTCCCTGGGATGGACGAAGAAGATCAGCGTCCCATGCGCCCCGATGCGGGGCTCGCCCAGCACCTTCTTGCCCAGCCCCTCGAACCACGCCTTGGCTTCATGAATGTCGGGCACTTCATAGCACATATGATGCTGCCCGCCCGCCGGGTTCTTGGCGATGAAGCCGTGAATGGGCGAGTTTTCGCCCAAGGGTTCGATCAGTTCGATCTGCGTGCCCGCGGTGCCGTTCTCGCCCGGCGTATCCACGAAGCAGACCTTCACCCCCTGCGCCGGCAGGTCGAACGGCTCATGCGCGATGGTCGCGCCCATGACGTCGCGATAATAGGCAATCGATGCTTCCAGCGAAGGCGTCGCCACGCCGATATGATTGAGACGGCCGAGTTTCATAACGTCATTCCCAACTTCGTCATTCCCGCGACGGCGGGAATCCATCTCCCGCCCTCTCCCCGGATATAATGTCCGGAAAGGGTTCCCCGCCCGCGCGGGGATGACGGATTCACCTTAGAGCGGAATATTGTCGTGCTTCTTCCAGGGGTTCTCCAACGCCTTGTTCCGCAGCTTGCGCAGTCCCAGGGCGATCCGCTTCCGGGTCGAATGCGGCTGGATCACCTCGTCGATGAAGCCCTTGCCCGCTGCCACGAAGGGGTTGGCGAAGCGGTCCTCATATTCCTTGGTCTTTTCCGCGATCTCTTCGGGCGTCTTGCCCCGGAAGATGATCTCCACCGCGCCCTTGGCCCCCATCACCGCGATTTCGGCGGTGGGCCAGGCATAGTTGAGGTCGCCCCGCAGATGCTTGGAGGACATGACGTCATAGGCCCCGCCATAGGCCTTGCGCGTGATCACGGTGATCTTCGGCACGGTCGCCTCGGCATAGGCGAACAGCAGCTTCGCGCCATGCTTGATGATGCCCGAATGCTCCTGCGCCGTCCCGGGAAGGAAGCCGGGCACGTCGACGAAGGTCACGATCGGAATCTCGAACGCATCGCAGAAGCGCACGAAGCGCCCGGCCTTCTTGGACGAGTTGATGTCCAGCACCCCGGCAAGCACCATCGGCTGGTTCGCGATGACGCCCACCGTCTTGCCCTCGACCCGGCCGAAGCCGCAGATGATGTTGCCCGCATGGGCGGGCTGCACCTCGAAGAAGTCGCCCTCGTCCACTACCTTGCGGATCAGCTCATGCATGTCATAGGGCTGGTTCGCATTGGCGGGGACCAAAGTGTCCAGGCTGTCCTCGATCCGGTCCCACGGATCGGCGCTCGGCCGCTCCGGCACCGGCTCCTTGTTGGACGCCGGCAGGAAGTCCACGAAATCGCGCACCGCCAGCAGCGCCTCGATGTCGTTCTCGAACGCAAGGTCGGCCACGCCCGATTTGGTGGTATGCGTCACCGCCCCGCCCAGTTCCTCCTGCGTCACGACCTCGTTGGTGACGGTCTTCACCACGTCCGGGCCGGTCACGAACATGAAGCTCGAATCCTTCACCATGAAGATGAAGTCGGTCATCGCCGGCGAATAGACCGCGCCGCCCGCGCACGGCCCCATGATCACGCTGATCTGCGGCACCACGCCCGACGCCAGCACATTGCGCTGGAAAATCTCGGCATAGCCCGCCAGCGAAGCCACGCCTTCCTGGATGCGCGCGCCCCCCGAGTCATTGAGGCCGATCACGGGAGCGCCCACCTTCAGCGCCATGTCCATGATCTTGCAGATTTTCATCGCGTGCCGTTCCGACACCGCGCCGCCATAGACGGTGAAGTCCTGGCTGAAGACATAGACCAGCCGGCCGTTGATGGTGCCCGATCCGGTGACGACGCCATCGCCGGGGATATGCTGCCCGTCCATGCCGAAGTCGATGCAGTTGTGCTCGACATACATGTCCAGCTCCTCGAAGCTGTCCTCGTCCAGCAGCACGTCCAGCCGCTCCCGCGCGGTCAGCTTGCCCTTGGCATGCTGCGCGTCGATGCGGCGCTGTCCGCCGCCCAGACGCGCGGCCTCCCGCTTGGCTTCGAGCTGTTCGATGATGGCGAGCTTCGACATATCAGGCTTTTCTCCGGCTTGTCGCGGACGTCTATGTCCGCCCCTTCCCAATCTTTCCGCATTTTCGCAAATGCAATTTTGCCAATTTGCAAATCGCGATTTTGCAAATTATGGACGATCCATGGCTCGTGGCAATCGAATCTTCGCAGGACCGCGCCTGCGCCAACTCCGTCTCGACCATCGCATGGACCAGGCGACCATGGCCCAGGCCCTTGGCATATCGGTATCCTATCTCAGCCAGCTTGAGAATGACGATCGCCCCCTGACGGCCAAGGTAAAGGCGGCCGTCGCCAGCGCCTTTCCCACCGACTGGGCCAGCTTCGACAGCCGGGAGGAGGAACAGCTTCTGGGCGCCTTCACCTTCGCCCTCGCCCATCCCGAACTGCCCGGCGTGCCGATGGAGCCGGAACGGATCGAGAAGCTTCACCTGCATTTCCCCGAATTCGCGGCGCGCTATGTCGACCTCTACAATGCCCATATGCGCGCCAATGAACGCATCAACATGATCGAGGAGGCCATTGCCAACGATCATGCGGTGCAGGCCCGCCTGCCCTGGGAAGCGGCGCGCGACTGGTTCCACGAAGCGGGCAATTACGTCCATGTCCTTGACTGCCTGGCGGAGGACATGGCCGCCAGCTTCACCGCCGGCCAGACGCTGGACGAAGGCATGCTGGTGGAGGCGCTGGCCCGCCGCCACGGCATCGAAACGCTGATCGCGGAAACGCCGGATTCCGCGCTCCGCTCCTATACCAGCAGCGAAAAGCGCCTGTTCGTGAACGCGGCCCTGCCCACCGAAAGCCGCAAATTCATGCTCGCCCATCAGTTGATGATGCTGGAGGGGCAGGCCGTGATCGCGGACGTGGTCAACAGGGCGGCGCTGCCCGTGCCCGGCGCGGACCGGCTGCTCGCCATCGGCCTCGCCAATTATGCGGCGGGGGCGCTGCTGATGCCCTATGCCCCCTTCCGCGAAGCCGCCCGTGAAGTCCGCCATGACATAGACCGTCTCGCGCGCCGCTTCGGCGTCAGCTTCGAACAGGCCTGCCATCGCCTCTCGACGCTGCAAAGGCCCGGCCTGCGGGGCATCCCCTTCTTCTTCTGCCGCGTCGACATGGCGGGCAACATCACCAAGCGTCACAGCGCCACGCGCCTGCAATTCGCCCGCTTCGGCGGCGCCTGCCCCTTATGGAACGTCCATGAAGCGGTCGCCGTCCCCGACCGGATCAACGTGCAACTGGGCGAAACGCCCGACGGCGTCCGCTATGTGTCCATGGCGAAGGGTCTGGTTAAACCCTCCGGCAGCTACAGCCGCACGCCGCGCCGCTTCGCCGTCGTGCTGGGCTGCGAAATCGCGCATGCCGCCAATTTCGTCTATGCCGACGGCCTGCAACTGGAGGTGGAGGGCGCGGCGACCCCGATCGGCATCACCTGCCGCCTCTGCCCCCGCCAGAGCTGCGACCAACGCGCCTTCCCGCCCGCGGACCGCCCGATCCGCGTCGATCCCGACAATCGCCAGATCGTGCCCTATTGGATCGGCTAGGCAAACCGCTTTCCTCGCAGCGCCCGCGCCCGCTAGAGCCAATCGACATTCAGATGATGACGAGCCGAAAATTGGTGGTTTTCCGTGACCCGGAGCGCAGCCTACTCAAAGTAGGTGAGCACCGGAAGCACGGAAAAGCGTCATTTGCAGGCCGTCAGGGCTGAATGTCGATTGGCTCTAGGCTAATCCGGCAAT
>NZ_LXYF01000021.1:0-661 GCF_002894065.1 Sphingobium sp. SA916 | reverse complement strand
GAATCCAGAGGTTTCTGTGAGGTCGCGCGGCGCTGAGGGGCGATCTTGGCGCTGTGCGCGACCTCATTGAAGCCGGATTGAGCGCACTCGCTGACTGGGCCGGCGCTATGGGATTAGTGGCCCTTGTCCCGGTCGTGCACGAGGGGGAAGCGGTCGTTGGGAGTGCGAGCGGTGCGGCTGACCGGAGACGGAGGCGTGCTGGTGACAGGATGAAGGCGACGCGGACAGCCGTTGCGCACGCACTGGGAGTGACCGCCCGGCAGCGTGATGTTGGTCCAGACGGCGGATGATTGTGGCGCTCCTTGCGCCAGCCGGCTGCATTGCCGTGGTGCGGTCATAATCAGGATCGAGGGAATAGCGCTGGCTCATGGCGCGGCCGGGGGTCCGCGCGCGCGCCAGGTGGCATCGCGCGGCATGGTCGCGACGATCCGCAACTTCCCGCCGCAGCATGGACAGACGGTCGGGTCGAAATTGTGGCGCTTGGGATGGGGCAAGACCGAGTCGAGGTCGGGCGCCGGCAGCGCTGTCGCCAGCAGGGCACGGATGGTCGCCAGCCGGGCGCGGCGGCAGCCATTGGCGAGGAAGCCGTAATGACGGATGCGATGGAAACCGTCAGGCAGGCTGTGGAGCAGGAAGCGGCGGATAAACTCGTCGGCGGCCA
>NZ_LXYF01000020.1:0-677 GCF_002894065.1 Sphingobium sp. SA916 | reverse complement strand
GTGGGCGAGCCGCCAATAGGTCCGCAGGATCCCGAGCAACTGCGTCGAGAGCATGACCGTACGATCCTTGGCGCCCTTGCCATGGTGGACCTGGATCACCATCCGGTCGCTGTCGATGTCCGTGACCTTCAGGCTTGCAGCTTCGGAAGCGCGCAATCCCGCGGCATAGGCGGTGGTCAGTGCGGCGCGCGCCTTCAACGATGGCACCGCCTCCAGAAAGCGTACGACCTCGTCGGCACTCAGAATAGTCGGCAGCTTGCGCGGTGTGCGCGCATAAACGATCCGTTCCGGGATCTCCGCCCGATCCAGCGTGACGCCGTAGAAGAAGCGTAGCGCACATACGATCTGGTTCAAGGAGCCCCACGAAATGCCCTGCGATACCAGATAGACCTGAAATGCGCGGACATCTTCCAGCCCCAGCCGATCCGGTGATCGCCCGAAATAGCGACTGAACTTCGTCACCGCGTGCAGATAGGAGCGTTGGGTGGCGGGCGACAGGTTGCGCAAGCTCATGTCGTCGATCATACGACGACGCAGCGGGCTGACCGTTACTGTGACATCTGTCATGGGATGAACTCCTGGTGAGGGGTTGGTCTTCAGCAACCAAATCCTCCCACCAGGGGGTCATTCCCGCCAGCCCCAAGGCGCCAGTCGAGCGTCAGCGAGTTCGTTCAATC
>NZ_LXYF01000019.1:0-694 GCF_002894065.1 Sphingobium sp. SA916 | reverse complement strand
TGTACGACACCGCTCAGCCTCTTGGTCCGAAAACCGCAAAACCGAACCATGTCGCCACGGCATCGATTAAAAAACCCATTCACAATGTCAAAGAGAGGGCCGCTCAACGAGCGTCCTCATAATTGCTGGCAAGCCAGCAAAACCGCTACTCTTCATCCCTAGAGAAAGTTCTGAGCTGCTCCGCGCTACAGCGCTACGCAAATGCGAAGTTCACACCGTTCTTCACGACATAAACCTCAAGCAATGGTGGAGCTTATCGGGATCGAACCGATGACCTGATGCTTGCAAAGCAACCGCTCTCCCAGCTGAGCTAAAGCCCCTCACCAAATGCTGGTGGGCCGGGGAGGAGTTGAACCTCCGACCTCACGCTTATCAGGCGTGCGCTCTAACCACCTGAGCTACCGGCCCGTTGTTTGATTGGCCTCAGGCGCCGGCGTCGACATCCGTCGACTTGGCTATCCTCGCATAAGCTCGGGCGGCCGTTCGGCCTTGCGGACCCTGCGGGTCCGTTCCCAAGCAATGCCAACAAACGAAGGCCTGCTCAATATCAGCACAACGTTTCCGTTGCGCTAATCTCCAGTGATGAAGGGACATGAGGACGGCGGCGATGTTCTTTGGAAATGACGAAGCTCTTCCTGTGTCCAGCACAGGCGCTTTCGTCACGATCCTTAGAAAGGAGGTGATCCAGCCGCAG
>NZ_LXYF01000018.1:0-721 GCF_002894065.1 Sphingobium sp. SA916 | reverse complement strand
CGCGGCGGGATCGCCGACCGCGACCTGCGCGGGAGGCAGCGGCACGGGCGCGGGCGCGGCCAGCATGGCGTCGAGCGCGCCGGGCGCTTCCCCGGCCAGGGTAGCCAGCGCGTTCAGATAGGCGTCGCGCTCCGCACTCAGCGGCAGCAGCGCGGCGTCGCTCTGCTCCAGCTGGTTGCGCTGCTGTTCCACCTCCAGCGCGGAGGCAGTTCCCCCGGCGTGGCGCTGTTCCGTCAGGCGCAGCATCTCGCGCTGCCGGGCCGTGGCCTGCTGCGCCAGCGCGATACGCTGCTGCCGGTCGCGCAGATTGACATAGGCCTGGGCGATTTCGGCGGTCAGGCTGACCTGCGCGTCCGCGACATTGGCCTGCGCCGCCTCAACCTGGGCCCGTGCCGCCTCCACTCCCCGCCGCCGGCCACCCCACAGATCGACCTCCCAACTCGCGTCGAAGCCCAGATTGTAGAAATTGAGCGACTGGCTGTCGCCGCCATCGGAACTGTCCTCCTCCGAATTGCCGAGGTCGACGCCGGGCACGGTGGCATGGACGTAAAGAGCGGAGGCATTGACATTGGGAAGGGCATTGGCGCGCTCCGTCCGCAGCGAGGCGCGGGCCTGCCGCACCCTTGCCTCCGCCACGGCCACGCCGGGACTGGCGGCCAGCGCGCGGCTTTCCAGCGCGTCCAGCACCGGGTCGCCCAGCGCCGTCCACCAGGCCGCGGCG
>NZ_LXYF01000017.1:0-749 GCF_002894065.1 Sphingobium sp. SA916 | reverse complement strand
CGATCACCGGGGCCAGCGACAATGCCGGTTCGATCCTAGGCGGCGTGATTTCGGGAGGGTCGACCGACGACACGACGCCGACCCTTTCCGGAACCGGTGCGGAAGCGAACGGGACCGTTTCGATCTATGACGGCAGCACCCTGCTGGGCACGGCGATGGCGGACGCTTTGGGCAATTGGAGCTTCACGCCGACCACGCCGCTGGGTGCGGGTTCGCACAGCTTCACCGTCACGGCCACGGATGCGGCGGGGAATGAGAGCGCGGCTTCAGCGGCCTATGCCTTGACCGTCGATACCGTCGCCTCCATTCCGACGATCACCGGCATGACCGACAATGCGGGTTCGGTCCTTGGCGGCGTGATCTCGGGCGGAACGACTGACGACACCACGCCCACTCTCTCCGGAACCGGCGCAGAGGCGAACGCAAGCATCTCGATCTACGACGGCAATATCCTGCTGGGTACGGCGACGGCGGATGCTTCGGGCAATTGGAGCTTCACGCCGACCACGCCGCTGGGCGAGGGCTTGCACAGCTTCACCGCCACGGCGACCGATGCGGCGGGCAATGTCAGCCTCGCTTCGGCGGCCTATGCGGTCACGATAGACCTGACCGTGCCGCCCGTGCCGACGATCACCGGGGCCAGCGACAATGCCGGTTCGATCCTAGGCGGCGTGATTTCGGGAGGGTCGACCGACGACACGACGCCGACCCTTTCCGGAACCGGTGCGGAAGCGAACGGGACCGTTTCG
>NZ_LXYF01000016.1:0-852 GCF_002894065.1 Sphingobium sp. SA916 | reverse complement strand
TAGGGCGCAGACTCATTATGCATTGCACCAGAGGCGTGTGCAGATGAGCTTGATCGCCGCCAGATAGTTGGCAGCATCCTTATCATATCGAGTGGCTATGCCCCGGAACTGCTTGATCCGATTAAAGAAGCGCTCGACGAGATTGCGCTGGCGGTAGAGCCAGGACGAGAAGCCGAAGCGCTGCTTGCGATTGTAGCGATTGGGAATGTTGGCCCAGATGTTCCTGGCTGCCGCAGCCTGGCGTATTGCGGTGCTGTCATAACCTTTGTCGCCGAGCAAAGTGGCGCCCTCGGGAATAGCTTCGATTAGGGCTTCGGCTTCGCACGCATCGTGGACCTGCCCACCCGTCAGTCGCAAGCTGACAGGACGTCCATCAGCGTCGACAAGAGCGTGGAGCTTGGTCGTAAGGCCGCCCCGGGAACGTCCCATGCCATGATCTCCAGACCCCCCTTTTTCCCCGTCGCACCGTGCTGGTGGACGCGCATGCAGGTGGAATCGATCATCACCAGTTCGCCGTTGAAGCCGGCGGAAACCGCCGTCAACAGACGGTCCCACACGCCGGCTTTTCGCCAACGAACGAACCGGTTGTAGCACGTCGTCGATGGACCATAGCGCTCTGGGATCTCGGCCCAGGGCGCACCGGAACGGAAGCGCCAGAGAATGCCATTTAGCACTCGCCGATCATCTACCCGCGGAACACCACGCGGCTTGTTGGGCAGCAACGGCTCGATGATCAGCCATTCCTTGTCCGTTAGTTCATACCGCCGCCGCGCCATACGCCCTCCATTCTCAAAGAGCGCCTGAATCATGCGAAGGCGGAGAGCTCAACTCAAATTATGAGTTCACGCCCTA
>NZ_LXYF01000015.1:0-1065 GCF_002894065.1 Sphingobium sp. SA916 | reverse complement strand
GTGTCGGGCCATCGCATGGGCACGGCGGAGGTGGAAAGCGCGCTGGTGCTGCACGAGGCGGTGGCGGAGGCGGCGGTGGTGGGCTTCCCGCACGACATAAAGGGACAGGGCATCTACGCCTATGTGACGCTGAACAGCGGCGAGGAAGCGACCGACGAACTGCGCCAGACGCTGGTGAAATGGGTGCGCAGCGAGATCGGGCCGATCGCGACGCCCGACGTGATCCAGTTCGCCCCCGGCCTGCCCAAGACCCGGTCGGGCAAGATCATGCGCCGCATCCTGCGCAAGATCGCGGAGGGCGAGGTGTCGCCCCAGGCGCTGGGGGACATTAGTACACTTGCCGACCCGTCGGTGGTGGATAATCTGGTCGCCAATCGTCAGGGGTGAAAAGTCAGGCAGGAGTATGGGATGGATCGCTACAGTCACGTTGCGCGCGCGCTGCACTGGATCATGGCGATCCTCATCCTGTTCAACCTCTTCCTGGGCTTTGCGCATGACGCGCTGCCCAGGGAGTGGAAGGTGATGCCCGTCCACAAGTCGATCGGGCTGACCGTGCTGGCCCTGACGGTCGCGCGCATAATGTGGCGCTTCACGCGCAGCGCCCCGCCGCTGCCAGCCGAAATGCCCGCATGGGAAAAGGGGGCGGCGCATCTCACGCATTTCGCCTTTTACGCGTTCATGCTGGTCCTGCCGCTGACCGGATGGATCATGACGTCCGCCGGCGACCGGCCCCTGAACTGGTTCTTCCTGTTCGACGTGCCCAAATTCGCGGTGGCGAAGGGCGATGCGATCGTCGGCATTTCAGGCGAGGCGCATGAGGTTCTGGGCTTCGTCTGGGTGGCGTTGCTCATCCTGCACGGGCTGGCGGCGATGCGGCATCATTTCATATTGAAGGATGGCGTGCTGCGGCGGATGGTCTGATCGGTGTATGGAGGGGTGGATTGCGGACATTCCCCCTCCCGCAGGCGGGAGGGGGCTAGGGGGTGGGCTGGCGCGACATCAGCGCTGTTTTGCAACGGCTAAGTCAGAAGCTCGCTACGCTCGCGCCCACCCCTAACCCCTCCC